>JAZQLB010000142.1:0-12746 GCA_045542475.1 Lachnospiraceae bacterium
GTATCAGCCTTCAGTTTATCTTCGAAATATATATTTTCAATATTAATGGTTCCATTAGAAGTATCAACATTCCCTTCCACGCCAAATACATCACAACCCACTATATCCGAGTTTGAAGTATCAAGCTTAATATTCTCAGCTTCTATACCATCAACATCGATATCCGCATTGCTTGTAAGAAGCTCTATTTTCTCAGCTTTGATATTAACAGCAGATATGCCGGCATTGCTGGTATCTACAATAATCTCCTCTGAATATACATCAGTTATCTGCACATTGGCATTAGAGGTATTAATATTAATCTTTTCATACTCCTCATCCGGCAGAAAAATATTAATGTACTGGTCCACATCAGAAAAATCATAGCCAAATGAAAAAATATTTCCCAAACCTGACTCTCCACTTTCAATAACAAGAGTATCCTCTATAACCTCAATCTTATATGTATTCTCCGTAATCGCCAGACGTACATCAATACCATATTTTCCATTATCTGATGGAAATACATACACCGGACAATTAGATACATCAATATCTATGGAAGAAAATTCTCCTATATTCATCTCTGTATACTCTATGGTCTGCATCGTTGAGCTGTAATCAATACCCATAACATTCATTCTAAGATTTGAAAAGACAATCCTAAAAATGATAAATACAAAAGCAAACAGAACAAACATTATTGATGCAAAAACTATCAGAAACTTATTAGCCTTTCTTTTCCTTCTTCGTCTGCCTTTTCCTCTCGCTTCCGTCTCTGTATCATAATCTGATGAATAATCTGAAGAGTAGTCAGTTGAATAATCATTATAGTTCTCAGCCTGTGCCCTTTCATGTGCATACATCTCGTCACTATATCCAACCGTACTCTCCGCATTAACCTTATTTGCAAGCTCAACAGGGTCGCCAAGACTATCTGCTGCTGCACGATAATCTCCTGCATCATCAAAATATTCAGAATAATATCTGATTACCTCATCCTTATCTGCTTCGCTCATATTGCGAAGATTCTTTCTTAATATGCTTAAATAATTATCCTTAATCATATGAAATATCCCCCATCATAAATTTATCGATATTTGTCTTGTATTCCTTCCAGTCATAGCGATACTGCAAAAGCTTAAGTCTTCCCTGCTCTGTTATGGAATAATAGCGCCGGTTCCTGCCGTTATAAGGCTCATCATAGGTTATAAGATATTCCTCCTTCTGCAGCCTCCTTAACACCGGATACAGAGTAGATTCTGATACTGCCAGATAATCCTTTAGCTGTAGGGTAAGCTCATAGCCATATACATCCTTTTTTTCAAGAACTGCAAGAACACAGGCATCAAGCAATGCTGCTCCTATCTGAAACGCCATTGTACTCACTTCTTTCTAAAAATAATATTATATTTCTTTGCATATTATACGTTGTATAATATTATATGTCAATATAATTGTTAAAAATTTTCTTTACAGATATTCTTCTTAACTTAAAAGAAGAGCTTCGAAAAACTCTCTTTTTCGAAACTCTCCCACTTTTTGCCGCTATTCTATTACCCCATCCTTAATCTTAATAATCCTGTCCGCATAGTCCGCCGTCTGCATATCATGAGTAACCATAACAATAGTCTGATTATATATTCTTGCTGCCTTACTCATAAGCATAACCACCTCGTTACTGTTCTCCGCATCCAGGTTACCCGTGGGCTCGTCTGCAAATACAACCGCAGGATGCACCGCCAAAGCTCTTGCTATAGCCACTCTCTGCTGCTCGCCGCCAGACATTTCTCCTGGGAACTTATCACGGCAATATCCAATTCCCAGATTATTCATAAGTTCCTCTATTTCCTCTGCGTTCTCCTTATCCCCATTAAGGCGGATTGGTATAACAATATTCTCATATGCAGTAAATTCAGGAAACAGGCTGTAATCCTGATATACAAAGCCAATCTTAGTTCTTCTAAGCTCTGACAGCTCTTTATCCTTAAGATTAATGATATTCTTTCCTTCTATAAGAACCTCTCCCTCATCCGGCACCTCCATGCTTCCTAAAAGCTTAAGTAATGTTGATTTACCCGAACCGCTCTTTCCTATAATTGCTACGAATTCCCCCTGTTTAAATTTAACCGATACCGACCTTAGGGCATGTACTGTTGTCTCGCCCTTTCCATATGTTTTTGATATATTTTTAGCCTCTAACACGTAACTCATGCTCTGCCTCCTTACTCATATATTTTCTAATCTCCATTATGCTGTTTGCAAGCATTACCAAATACAATACATTCACAAATGTTATAATTGCCATATGCTTCACAGCAAATATCAGATGGTCAGCAGCAAGAAGCCATCTATTCTGAGTAAAATCATTAATCAGCCTGCATAAACTTCTTGTACTTGGTGACAAATCTACGCCCCTTGCGTATATGTAAAACAGCATTGCATAGCCCACAGGAATTCCTGCGTACAACCACAGATATTTTTTGACTTCTGCAAGAAATGCCATTTTCTTATACTGGCTGTCCGACATACCAAGCTGCTTCATAAGAATGTATTGGTTACGCCTGTAGTGATTCTGGTTTTTATTATAATTCTTCCAGATAACAGCATAGACTACCGTAAGCAGCAGTAGCACCGCCCCATATGAAGCTATCTTCCTCATGGCTTCTGGTATAGCAACTCTCTTCATCTCTGAATAAGAATCATAGCTCATATCATATTTATCTGCAAAGGCTGCAAGCTGCTTATCTGTTGCCTCATAGGAAGAAAAACTGTTAAAATCAATATCAATGCTATTATACTCAATTATCTCTCCCTCTGCCTTGGCTAACTTATACATCAATTCCTCCGACATAATTACAGCATAGGTCGAAATATTAAAATAAAGGCTTCCCTCCTCAACTCCCTTATGTGATACTGCACCTACCTTAACAGGGTATAATATATCTGAATTAACACTCTTTATATATACGGTATCTCCTACTGCCATACTCGTATCGTGCAGGCTTTCACCGCCTGCTTCTCTCCCAAAGAATGCCGTTGTTGCATTAAAGCACACAATAATCTCTTCTCCACTTTTCCATTTATCCCAATCCATATCCTTAAGGTACTTATCTGACAGCAGACTAATTACCTCTTCCTTATTACTATTTATACTGAATTTCGGTCTGTTCTCCAGCGGATGATCCTCACTATTGGTCAACTCATGATAATAGTTTATTACCTCACTCTCTGACTTTTTATCCCAATCCAGATAATGCAGACCATCACTTACAGCGTATTCCATGCTGTCAATACCTATAATAAAGTCAAGCTCCTCCTGCATAGCTTCAGTTATACCATTATACATATCAAAGCAGGTAAAGCTGGTGGTTGCGCTTTCTGTTTTATATGTATACTCCGGATGTATAGATATGGAAAAATCACTGTATCCGTTTATACGCTCTAAATTATCAAGCTCATAACATACCTTATACATATAGTTGACCATACAGCCGCTAACTATTATAGTAAGAAGAATCGAAGCCACGTGCTGCATAAAATTAACCCTATTATGTCTTATAACGAAAGCTCTCTCCGGTTTCTTAGTCCTTTTTGCCAGCCTTCTTAAAGAAGCATACTTGCGAGGCTTAATTTCCTTGGTATTACCGGCAAGGGTTTTATCATTAACTCCAACTCTTGCAAGGATAATGGCAAAAATAAATACCCCTGCCACTATTACTATCTGCTTTAGCAAAAGACCGGCATCAAATACAAAATCCACTGTAATCTCGCTATTTAGCGTAATTATTTTGCATACAATAACCGCCACAATATATGGAATTATAAGCCCGATTAAAATCTGCGGCACCACCGCATACAAGCATTCCGTCCATATAAATTTACCAATCTGGGACTTTGACGCTCCCATACTGCGGTACATATAATAGATTTTTCGCCGCTTTCCAAGATACACCGATAACAGATACCCCACTGATACCGCAGATATTCCAATCAGCAGATACATGGCATAATCGAATACCTCATCACTCTCCCACAAGCCGTTTTCAAAGGCATAAGAATTATATCTGATATTCTGATTTTCCGTAGAATTCATAAGCGCCAGCACAAAGTCCTGTGTATCAATATCCTCATACGCTTTATCAAGCTCATAGAAGTATGTAAAGTTCTGCTCCTTCCCAAAGCTTCCTGCCTCATTTGCCGTCATTAATATATTAGGAAGCCTATACCGTTCATGACTTAACCATGTATTTGCAAAATTCTTAACAGTACCCACAAGAACATATTCCCGTATCTGTATATTTTTGTCCGCATCCTTATAATTAATGGTAATAAGCTGTCCCAGCTCGTAGCTGTAGCCCAGATTTGATAGGGTGTACAAATCCACCACTATTTCATTATCAGCCTGTGGCATATGTCCCTCGTAAAGCTCAATATTGCCAATCTCCAATAAGTTCTCATCCACATAACCTGTATACAGCCAAATTTTATCCCCGTTCTCATCCACCAGTTCTGTACCGGTAACACATAGCCCCTCTCTTGAAAGATAAGGATGTGAGACCTGCTCAGTTGCGGAGGACAACACCCAGCCGCCGTAATCCTTAAGATTCTGTGTCTTAATATAATTGTTCATAAGATTCTGGAACAAGGTAATTCCAGTCAAAAAAAGAACCGCAATTAAAGCAACAAAGGAAACATACGAAACCTCTTTCCTTCGCCGCTTCATTCCGGTTAATAATAGCTCTCTTATACCCTTCATAATTTCCCTCCTTGTTATTTCTTAACCTCATTATAAAAGGGAAACCTTACAATAATGTGACAATCTGTAATATTATTTTATTTTTTCTCTTTAAGGTTATATACAGGAAGCAGAATATCAAATACGGCGCCACCTTCTTCGTGATTTCTTGCATGGATACTTCCAAAATGTCCCTCTATAATCAGCTTAGCAAAATTAAGTCCGATACCGATATGGTTAGACTTAGTTTCCTCCGGCAGATAAAAACGGTCAAAAAGATTCGGTATATCCACCTCTCTAAAGCCCGTACCATTATCCCTAATTGATATGGTAAAGTATTCCTTTTCCCTGTTGCAGATTATTTTTATCGGTTCATTGCTGCTATCATGCTCAAACGCGTTCTTAACTATGTTCGAGAATGCCTCCTTAAGCCACTCATAATCCCCATAGAAGCTAATATTCTCTGCTTTATCAAAAGTAACTTGCAGGTCAAAGCTGCCACTGTCATTAAAATCGTTAATTATATCAAGAAATAGCTCCTCCATACAAATCTGCTCCTTCTTAAATATAATCTTACCTGCCTCCAGCCTTCCGATATCCATAAGCCTCTTCATAAGCTGATTAATGCCATCAACATGTGAAAAACACTCCTCGATTCGCCTGCTATGCTCATCAGCATCCAGCCCTTCCCCGGCAATAATATCAAGCGATACTGAAATACGGCTTAATGGAGTTTTTATCTGATGTGCAACATTCTCGATAAATGCCTGAATACGCCTATTCTGCTCCTGCTGATATTCCTCCTGTGCCTTAAGCTTTTCAAGCTCCTTAATTCTATTTAGTTGTACAGCTTCTGCTTCACGTCTTTTCCGTTCTGCCTTATTCATGCATACAATTATTATGGCAATAATAAGCACCTGCATAATAATAAGTCCGGTAAATATCTTAAAAACCCCAATGTGTCTAATCAGATAAAATAAACCTCTATCCGTATATCCATATTTCTCTAAGGCATCCTCTCCGGCGTTCACCTTTTCACTACTATACCCAGCCTCAAAAAAATGTGCAATATACTCCCTACAGCCCTCTTCGTCTTCATAATAATAAACACCAATCTGATTCAGCAGCCTGTTATTAACAGTAATCAGCATAAGAAAAGCCCCTGTGATACTGCTGATAATAAGTATTACAATTCCTGCTATAATCAAGGTCCTATATTTCTTCTGTGTCATTACCTAACTCCATTCCTGCCATACCGTCTTCTTAAAACGATAGCCCAGACCTCTTATGGTTTCAATGTATTCTGAGCCTAATTTACCCCTTAGGCGGCTTATATTCACGGTAAGTGTATTATGCTCAACAACATTGCCTGCCACATCCCACAGACGCTCTAAAAGCTGTTCTCTCTTAACGATTTTTTCTGAATGGTTCATCAAAATCTGTAACAGGCGGCACTCTATTGGTGTAATATTAAGCTCATTATCCTTTAAAAATACTCTGCTCTGATTAATGTCCAGCCTGATACCGTCACTACAGAGAATTCTTGCATTATCTTCCTTTTTCTGATGTCTGAGATTCGCCTTAATTCGGGACAATAGCTCCGCCGTCCTAAATGGCTTATATATGTAATCATCCGCGCCCATGTCAAGCCCTCTAACCACGGACTCCTCGTCATTACAGGCTGTCAGAAATATTACCGGCTTAAGATTCTGTTTTCTTATCTGCTCACAGACCATAAAGCCGTCACCATCTGGCAGCCACACATCTAAGAGGTATAAATCTATGTCCTTGTCATTAAGTACATGGTATATCCCCTCCTGCTTGGTGGAAGCAGTTATAACCTCGTAATCATGCTTTGTGAGCAGCACCTTTAAGTCACGTTGTAGATATATATCGTCTTCACATATTAGTATTTTTTTCATTGTTTATGTGCTCCTCTAAGAAATTCATATCATATAACTTCATTTTCTCCCCAAATTAACTATCTGTCATCTGCCACGTCGCTCCTTAAGCTTTAACTCAGCTCTGACTATTCTGTTAAGTTTGTCAAAATCGTCACAAAGTCAATTTTCTCACCAACGTTTTGCTCCAGACATTCCACAAACCTCGGAATATTCTCACCTCTAAGCTCCATATCCTGAGGTATACAGTCCTGCTCACTCACACAGCCAAGATAACAACAGCAAATCAGTATTCTTGTTTCCAAGCCCCACATATATGTAATCTCTTCCTCAAAATCATACAATTCCGAATATTCCCATATACCATCCTCATCAAGAACAACCTCGTACATCCTGCCCCAGTCACCCTTGCCATTCACAAAATATTCCTGACAGATTTTGATTCCATTATATAACTGTGTGTACTGCTCTGATGTAATTTTTGATTTGTACTGCTTTGCAATGTGTAATGCGTATTCTATAAGTTTTAATTCTATTGCTTTATTCATAGTGTATTTTCCTCATACCTTTTCACTACTCATATATTTTTCCCACCTGAAATAATGTCGCAATAAATTGCCAGTCAATATTTTCAGGCATATCTAAATTCATATTTTCAAAATATCCATCCATATCCTCAACCCACGAAGCAATAGCCTCAAGATATGATGAAATATCCTTATTTTCCCACTCGTTATTACAACACCTGTTATCCCTTGATAAATTATTCAGAATAGCTATAAAGTCATCCCTACTGATATTGTCATTCCGACCACCAATATAATCATATCCCACATCAAATATTGCAGAATTAATATCCGCATCGGCTCCAACCTGAAATATCTCCATACTTCCAGCTTCAATAATCAGTACAGCTTTATCCTCCCCATCTGCCTCATCCGACCACGCACTAAAGAACGTATATTTTTTCAAATTATTATTACTGGCTTCAATTCGAAATTCACCAATATCGCCATACACTGCCTCATCTGAAAATACTTTTTTCACTTCATTGAAAATGATAACCAGCTTTCTTGCATCCCATGTTTGAAAGGATATCTTTACCTGACTTACACCTATTAATATGCTTTCTATATGACCATCATCAGATGGAAATTTTTCTAGTTTTATCATTTTCATAATTTATTCCTCACGTTTTTTACCTGCTTCCTCTAAGCAAATTTTCCTTATAAATCCATACCACTCTTCACTTTCAGCATCCGGTATAATCTCAGCATATTTTTCCCCGAAAACATAATCGCTTAAGAACTCATCAAGCTTCCCCATAAATCTATAGCACCACAGCGTGCACCATTACACACACTAAGAAAATCACGATACGGCTTTACTAATTCATTTTCTACACAAGCTTTTCCCTCATTTAATTTGCCTATTATCATTGCTAATGGCTCCTTGGATAGTTCATGTCGGATTTTTTCTATTTTGTTATTTAGTTCGTTATTCATTATTTTCCTCTATAATATTCTATTTAGCTGCTCAAATTCCTCTTTTGGAAATTCCATCCAATGCCCTTCGTACTCGCTCAATTTGTCTCCTCTATCTCCTGATATACACACTTTTTATAAGTGCTTTCAGCGAATCGGCTATTGGCTTATCTGCCACATCTCCATCATCTGCATCAATATCTTCTAAAAAAATTCTGCCACCTTCAACCTCATACAAAACATATCCTCCCGAATAGCTTAACCAACCGATTGGAATGTAACTATTTATATCTCCTAATTTCGCCCATTCCTTTGACATGGTAATTAAACAATTATTATAGTATAAAATATCATTTTCTGTATCTCCTGTTCTCTTTAAAACAGAAAATAACACTATACACTCTGAAGCTGATAAATATCCGCTTATATACGGATGCCAATATGTATTAATATAGTCAGCAATTTCATCCGGTAATCTGTAACCAAATTCTTTTTCAAATAAAGCTATGTCTGTTTTTACATTTCG
The DNA here is from genome assembly GCA_045542475.1 of Lachnospiraceae bacterium. Classification (GTDB taxonomy): domain Bacteria; phylum Bacillota; class Clostridia; order Lachnospirales; family Lachnospiraceae; genus CAG-882. The sequence continues at coordinate 8,629 of JAZQLB010000142.1, forward strand.
CTCTATTGGTATTATCCCATTCCGAAACCTGCTCTTTATCTCGTCACATACTTCACTAAAATCTTCATTTTTATAGTAATCAGGATACTCCTTTAATTTCTCAAAGTATTCTTTAATAGCTTCCTTCATATAACTTATTATTTCCTTCTTTCTACTATCTATCACCTCAATACCTATAAATACTCTGTAATAAATACCTGTTCAATATATTCTTTAACAGCCTCTATTCCCTCAAAACTCTTATATTTCGGAAATCCCTTGGCATTGTGTTCGGAATAGGTTAAATGAAAGATATAATATATGTCCTTGCCACCATCCGTGCCTGCTACATATAATACATCATCATTGGAGTCACATTTAGCTACTGCCCATAGCTGTTCATTATATAGAAAATGCTCTTTGCCAATTTCCTTTTTCAGTTCTGTGACAAATGTTTTATTAGATAAGGGCAATATATGCCAATTAAAATCGTCACCATATTTGTTACTCAAATCATCAAATACTTCTTCTGCTGTCATACTTTTTTCCTTCCTTCGTATCCTCACATGCTCCAACAGATGGGGTTAAAAAATTGCCCATGTATCTCCTATATCTCCCTCTCCACCATTATTCTGTCGCATAAATTCGATATAGTCCTCAGGCAGAACCACACCATTTATTTCACTTCTTTCAAAGTAAATTGAACCATTTCCCGTTAATTTATAACTGCCAAGTTTAATCATCTGTTTTTCTCTTTGCCTTTCTTTAATATACTCAAGAAATTCAGCCTCGTACTATGTATACCTTTTCCTCCGGCAACAAGTGATTTATCACTTCCCCTGACAGGCTCCTCTTATGTAAATCCCTTACATAATCCGTAATATCTGTAATATGTACAATCCACTCATTCACATACTTTCGCACTGCATCGCCCCGTAATCCAAGCTGTATAGAACGATGGTCTAGCGGATTTCCGAATATATCTCTTTCCGGATCCCATTGACATCTTATATCGGACTTACTTATCTGCTCCTTCCATTCACTATGGGTAATGCCCAAGTTATCGGTATAAGCTGATATTACTGCATTTTTAACAATAAAATCAAATGCCTCCCGCTTAATATCAATCGCAAGAATTCGCTCCTGACCTTCCTTTGTTCCCCAGCCACATCTGTACATCATCCACAAAAATGACGGCTTAATCCATGTCATCCTGTCCAGCTTGAAGCTGCTGCCAAAGGTTCCTTTTTCTACTGCCTCATCTGCAATATTTTTACTATACGCCTGATAAACTCTTATAGTATCTTTTGTATATAACGCTCTTATTTCTCTACTTTCCATCTATGACTCCCTTAATCATAATTTTCAGCTACATACTTCAACATATTTTCATAATCATCACATGAAATAGCATTTTCCTCAATCAAATCATATATAAGCTCTTCCAGATACTCATCATCCACACCTTCCAAATCCTGCGGATAAAAATAATCCTGCTCATAATTGTATGCCTGCCACGCAATATATGAAACGCATATCAATATCGCTCCATACTGATTCGCCAGTTCAATATCTTCTGTATCAATAACTATGCTCGCAAGAGACCTTCCATCATTTGAGACTCTCTCTACAAGCTGAACCTTTGTCACCTGTTTGGTATTCAGCCAGTCACGACATATCTCTATTGATTTTTTGCAGTAGTTGTAATCCTCATTTTTGTCAGCAATATTTTTTAATGTTGTTTCTGCAATCCATAATGCAATCTCTGTCTTGCCTTCCTCACATATATCAATTACTCTCATAGAATGTCCCCTCTTACTCTGCAATCTCATCCAGCCATTCCTGTAATGCTTCCTTTGGATTTAACCTAAGTGCACGCTCTGTATTGGTATAATCCGGCGGCATGAATTCTGCATTAATCACAATACCCAACCTTTTCTCTCCCGTACCGAAAATACCTTCTTTATCAAGATTGTGCATGACCTGCTCCATGGAATTAATCCGCAGCTCTATCTCATTATCTCTCTCAGCTTCATTTCCTAATGAACGCATTCGTTCATTGAACACCTTTTTTACTTCCTCAAAATACTCCTCTCCATAAGCAAAATAAGGTGATTCAGCATATGACCATTTCAGATAATATTTTGCCTCTTCAACATTATCCTCGTCTCTGGTCATTTCCTCTAATGCTTCTTTAGACCATGCAGAGATTATTGGACATAAGCCTTCTCCGGTTGTTATTAAGGAGCAATAATAGAATTTTTCCTTATGCTCTTTAAATATTTTTTCTAATGCTGCTTTTGTAGCTTTCTGTATCAGCTCAACCAGTTGCTCGTCTACTCTTAAAGTCATAATACTATTTTTTCTCCCTTTAAATATGAAACTATTTGTTTTCTGCCCTCATAATATTGTCACATATACATGCCTAAAGCTCTTCATAACGCTGTTTTGAAAACCTCTGTATCCAGCCATCTTCCGTATATAATTCTCCTGCTAATCCATCGCTTATTTCAGTTATGCACTCATTACTCATCTGTAGCTCAATATCAGCATGCTCTTCAAACATGCACAGCATATTATGAATACTTAAATCAACAATCTGAGGTATGATTTTTTCTATTATATGACGCTGCTTATCATCCATTTGTTTTATTTCGTGAAATAGTTTTTGAGAACTCTCACCCTTCATTTTGCCAGTGACAATCATATCAAATCCATGTATAGTCCTATCTCTGACTTCATTCATTAATATTTCTCCGAATTGGCTTAATGTATCATCCATTATCAGCTCTCCTTTTTTATTAATTGCTATCACACTTTTTTTAGTTATCTATTCCCCTCTTTTACCCTCTTTACAATCTCCTCAAATGCTATCGGCATATAATTAATCCTTTCAACAGAAACACAACAATGCTGATTGCTATAAGTTTTAAAAATCGGCGAATTGTGAACATGTCCGAACAGATTCGCATATGGCATATTTGAATTCACATACAACGGTTCATGGGACAATAGCCAGAAATTCTCAAATATAATCGGATAGTCATACACCTCTTTAAAGCCGGCATTTCTATAATAGTCATTTGATTTTACATCATGATTGCCTTTTACAAGATACTTCGTTCCATTAAGCTTCTTTAATATCTCTGCTTCCTGCTCCTCAGCACCAAAATCCCCCAGAACATAAACCTCATCCTCTGCCTTAACAATGCTGTTCCAATTTTCAACCATTTTATCATTCATATCCTCTGTATTTTCAAATGGTCTGTTTTCATATCTTAAAATATTTTCATCCGAAAAATGCGTATCTGCAATAAAATATATATTCATAATTAGCCTCACTTCTAAAAAAACATTTCCTTCTACAGTACGTCACACTGCACGCCAACTATTGCAATCTCCTCATTAATCAATCTAATTCCTATGCCCATCTCAATATCCCATTTGGTATCAAACAGAATATTAAGCACTCTGTTTTTATCGTCATCTGCTATGCAGATTGTTCTTGGCTTAACCAAGCCCTTTAACTGACTCTTGTCACTTATTACTGGTGCATAGGTATCCGCCATATCACCATACATTCTTCTGTATTCCTCATACTCAGACTGGTAATACTCAAAGATTCCCTGTAACAGCTTATCTGTTATTGTTTCTTTGTTTTTATTAAACTCCATATATGCCTGCCTCTGTATGTCGGTAAATTCTTCATCCTCTTCATTATCAAGTGAAATCCTGATTTCATACTCCTTTTCTAAAAAGATGTATTTCTCCTTACGCTCCCATAAATAGTCATATTCAAATGTACCTAGTACTGCATCTTCTCTTGTCATAGTTTTTCTCCGGTCTTATTATTTTCGCTCTTATTTTTTTACTAACAAGCCTTCCTTTGCGGCTTAGATGTAATAGCCTTAGTTTCACTTTAATACTTTCTTTATTATATGTCACATATCATACTTCGTCAAGAACTAATTATTATTTTAATATCAAAAAGTGATGATACATCCTAAAAGACTGTCATCTTTTATAAACATATCATCACTTAATCTTTACACTATTAACTTATATTAACAATCCAAAAGCTTCTCCTCACCAAATGCCTCAGAAATAGCAGCTCCCGGAGCAACCATTGGGAATACCTT
>JAZQLB010000143.1:0-3917 GCA_045542475.1 Lachnospiraceae bacterium
TTTTTTGTTATAGGAAATTGCTCAATTTACTATAACGTAAAAAGTCCTATCGGACGGGATGCGCACATCCGCTCTTTATTAATATACTATCTGCCACCCGTCGTCCGGTTACTCATCCCGCTTCCCCTTAGGAAGCGAGAATATAAATTCCGTCCCAGTCCCCTCAGTACTAATCACATCAATAGTAGTCTTATGTGCATTAATAATTTCCTTTACAATAGACAATCCAAGACCGGTTCCCTTTTTATCCTTGCCTCTCGATAAATCGGATTTGTAGAAGCGGTCCCAGATTTTATCGAGACTATCCTTAGGAATTCCGATACCATAATCCTTAATAGAGATAAATATTTTCTCGGATTTTTCTGAGGTGGATATTTTGATACTGGAGTTATTGTTGCTGAACTTAATGGCATTATCTATAAGGTTATAGATAACCTGCTGGATTTTGCCAAGGTCAGCATTGACGTAAGCTGTTTTGGATGAAAATATAAGGTCAAATTTAATTCGTTTCTGGGTGCATACACCCTCGAAGGTAAGAATGGTTTTCTTTATAATTCCGTTAATATCAAATGTTGTATTTTCCAGCAGCATTCCCTGATTCATACTGTTTAAGGAGAGCAGATTACTGGTAAGCTTATTAAGTCGTTCTGTCTCGAATAAAACAATATTAAGATATTTTTCCTGCATTTCAGGAGGAATGGTGCCATCCAGCATGGCCTCCAGATAGCCTTTAATGGAGGTAAGCGGTGAACGGAAATCATGTGATATATTTGCAATAAATTTACTTTGATAGCTATTGAGCTTTTCTATTTCGCCCGCCATATAGTCAAGAGAATTGGCAAGCTGACCAATCTCGTCTCTGCGCTTTAAGTGTATTCTTTTTGAAAAATCACCGGCTATGTAGTAGGAAATGGCATTTGACAGCTTTTTTATTGGGAAATACAGATTGAAAATAAACATTCCAATAAACAGTGCGGCAAGCACCAGCATTATAATCATGGAAAAATAATTATAATTAAATACTGAGTTTGCGTTCTGATAGATTATATCTGTATTCTGGTGCAAAAGCACATAGCCCTTGAGGGTATAGTTATCAATAATCGGAGCCATGACCGATAGGGTCTCCGTCTGATACATACCAAAGAAATTACCTATAAAATAGTAGTTTTCATCACTGACTGAGGGGTCAAAGCCTTCCACCGTTCCCAAGAAGCCTGCGGTATCAAGCAGAATATCCCCGTCAGTATTGATAAGCATTACCTCGCTGCCAAGATAACGGTCAATGGTAGCCAGCTGATTATTAAGGCTTTGGGAGGCTCCGCCGGAGCTTACAAAGGATATGGTCAGATTCTGGGTTGCTATATTGTTTGCCTGACGGTACATTGCTTCTGCTTCGTCATTAAGCATATGGTTATATGTCAGTTTGGAGGTAACAATGGAAATAATAAGAAAGCTTGCTACACCAAAAATAATATAACCAAGTATAAAATTAAGAAAAAAATGTCGTCTCATTATTGCCTCGCATTATTAAATGAGTGTATTATTTCTTCAAACCGAATTTGTAGCCAATGCTCCATACGGTGCCAATGCTCCAATGCTCGTTATCATGAATTTTTTCTCTGATTCGTTTGATATGAACATCAACGGTTCTTGTGTCTCCCACATATTCGTAGCCCCAGATATGGTCAAGAAGCTGCTCTCTTGTAAATACCTGATTAGGAGAGGAAGCAAGAAAATATAACAGCTCTAATTCCTTAGGAGGCATCTCCACAGTCTGACCTTTGTAAATAACCTGATAATTGGTAATATTAATTAATAGCTCAGGATATTCAACATATTCACCCATATTATCAGGGACCGAAGGATTTGCAGTCTGTGGGGTAAAACGTCTGAGCACAGCTTTAACTCTGGCAACCAGCTCCTTGGAGTCAAAGGGCTTAATCATATAATCATCGGCACCCAGCTCAAGACCTAATACCTTGTCAAATACTTCACCCTTGGCAGAAAGCATTATTATAGGTACATTAGAGGTCTTACGAAGCTCACGGCATACCTGATAGCCATCAATTCCCGGAAGCATTAAATCAAGAAGAATAAGGTCCGGTTTATATGAGGAAAAGCTGGTAAGAGCCATCTCGCCATCATTTACTATAAGGGTATCAAAGCACTCTTTAACAAGATAAAGGGAAATAAGCTCTGCAATATTGTTGTCGTCATCTACGATTAGTATTTTTTGTTTTGCCATTGTTCCTCCCGTTTACGCAGAAATGCTGCGGATTATTTTGTTATTATTTAAATTCTACTATAGTTACGCCTGCATCACCCTCTCCGAATGTGCCAAGGCGATATGATTTAACGTACTTTTGGCGTTTTAAATGGTTCTGAACAGCAGTTCTTAATGCACCGGAGCCCTTTCCGTGAACGATTCTTACAGATGATGCATGTGAAAGATATGCATCATCGAGGTATTTATCAAGATGGGCAATTGCTTCATCTACGGTCATTCCAATAAGATTAAGTTCGGTTGAAAGTGCCATTGTTTTGGCTGATTTGATTCCGCCTGAGCCGGTTACCTTTTTTTTGTTCTGAGAAGTGTTGCTTTCCTCTAAGATAAGTAAATCCTTAATATTAACCTGTGAATTAAGGATACCCATGGTTACGATTAAGTCGCCCTTGGCGTTAGGCAGGGTGTGAACGGTTCCTTCAATGTTCATGCTAAGCACCTTTACGCGATCTCCGATATGGAAATCCTTAGGGGTGTAGTTTTTCTTAGGTGAGTCAGCAGCCTTAACGCCGATTGCCAGCTTGCCATTTACATGGTCAAGCTTCTCACGGGCATGCTTTCTGGCAGCTTCCATCTCTGATGCTGATACGCCGTTTTTCTCATACTTGTTAAACTTACGGATTACGGAATCGGCATATTCCTTGGCATCACGCAGGATGTTGGAAGCTTTTTCGTTAGCCTCCCTTAAGATTCGTTCTGAACGCTCGTCAAGACGTTCATGCTTGGCTTCAAGCTTTTTCTTAAGCTCTTCAATTTCATTCTTATAGGAGGTGATTTCGGCACGCTCCTTCTCTATGGTAATGCGGCTTTCCTCCAGATTAGTAAGCAAATCTTCAAAGGCTCTGTCATTAGTGCCGATGCGTGTTTTGGCATCCTCGATAATATAAGCAGGAAGCCCCAGCTTGCCTGAAATGGCAAAGGCGTTACTTTTTCCAGGAATGCCCACTAAAAGTCTGTAGGTAGGGGAAAGTGTCTCCACATCAAATTCACAGCAGGCATTCACAACGCCCGGTGTAGACAGGGCATATACCTTAATCTCGCTGTAATGGGTGGTTGCTGCACAGGTAATCTGCCTTTTATGCAGATTCTGTAATATCGAAATGGCAAGAGCCGCACCCTCTGTAGGGTCAGTTCCGGCACAAAGCTCGTCAAATAATACCAGTGAGCGGTAGTCTGCCTTATCAAGAATATCTACAATATGAGTCATATGTGATGAAAATGTACTTAAGCTCTGCTCAATACTCTGTTCGTCACCGATATCAGCAAACACCTCGGTAAATATAGAAAGCTCTGAGCCGTCAAATGCCGGAATATGAAGTCCTGCCTGCCCCATCAGTGTAAACAGACCAATGGTTTTAAGGGTAACAGTTTTACCACCGGTATTAGGACCAGTGATAACCAGCAGATTGAAATCCTTGCCAAGATATACATCAATAGGAACAACCTTTTTCGCATCAATAAGCGGATGGCGTCCCTTCTTGATATTAATATAGCCATGGTCATTCATAACAGGCTCGCTTCCACGGTAGCTCTTAGATAGGTTTGCTCTTGCAAAAATAAAGTCAAGCTGAGTAAGCACCTTTAAATCACAGGTGAGGCTGTCAATATATTCAGCTGCCATGTGGCTTAAATT
>JAZQLB010000144.1:0-7113 GCA_045542475.1 Lachnospiraceae bacterium
GTTGAGATTGAGACCGAGACTGAAAGAGAGACACAGTCTGTTGCAGCAGGTGAGATTGAAGTTATTGAGCATACTGCTTCTGAGACAGAGACAATTACTTTCTATGGATGGGATTCAGTACTCGACCTTACATATGATTCATCAAAGATTGAATTTGATATGGACTATACACATGTAAAAGAGGGTCAGTTATGTCCAGAGATTATAGATGCTTATGATTATATGTTCCTTTATGTTGAGGATTACTATGATTCATTCACAGATTATTATGAGTCAGCATCAGAGTATTATGATTATGAGTATTACTCAAATGTTGTAGTATCTGAGCCAAGAGATATTCAGGTTGGTAATGTAATCATTAACAGATTTGATATTTCATATACATACACAAGCGGTGATACATCATATGACTATGTAGAGCAGTATATGTACATTGATCTTAACAATGGCGAAGAGATTACAGGTAGCACAGATAATTTCACAGATGAGTATGCAACATGTACAATGGACGAATTCCTCTCATACCTTTTTGTAGGTCTTGAGTTTGGTGAGGGCGTAGCTCCATCACAGGTAGTATATGATGGTTCAATTGAGCTTTCAAATCCATATGACAGCACAGATACTATCGTTATTACATATGACACAACTATGATTGAGGTTGATACAGATCCAGCATATACAGATCCTGATGAGGGTGAAGTATGCTTTAACTACATTGATGACCCATATGGCACATACTTATTCTTCAATGTAGCTGACTATGCAACAGCACAGGAGATATATGATGATTATGTTGCATATCGTAATGAGGAGTACACTAATGTAGTTGCTACAGAGATTACAGATTTCATGGCTGGTGAGACAGTTGTTAAGAGATTTGATATTACATATGATTCAGAGTCAGGTTCAATGATAGATCAGTTCTATATTGTAGAGCTTGAGGGTGGATATACAATGGGAAGCTGGACATCTGATTATGCAGAGGGTTACACAGAGTTAACTCTTGAGCAGATGCTTACATATTCTCTTGTTAATGTAGAATAATATTAATACAAAGAAAGGAAGCTGGTTTTTGGCTTCCTTTTTTTGTGCAAATAGTATGTTATTCAACAAGAAAATTCATTTTTTTTCTAAGAGCGTCATCCCATAGCTTATCAATTGTTTTATCCATAGTGAAATAGGTCAGGGAGGAACCACTGATAAGAGTTAATTTATTATTTTCAAAGCGTATATTAAGATACAGCCCTTCAATAGTGTCAGGGTTAATGTTTAGGGAGCTTTCGGCGATTAATGACATAATCTCATTAGGCGGAAGGCAGAAAACAGCCTTAAGGCTAAGCGGAGTACGGCTGCCTTTAATGATGTTAAAGCAGTATGGTTTAAGCTTCGACCAGGGAATATAGTTTAAGCCGTTAAGTTCCTCCTTTTCGACATCGGTTAAAAAGTCATATGCAATGCTTCCATCTATGTTAAAGCTTGAAAAGGTCTGGAGATTTATTTCCTTGCATAAAAAATAGTCCAGACTGTCTTTTATAAAAAGATGGCTCATAAAGTTCTTAATATTATCAATTTCTATGCTTATCATATAAAACCTCTCATTTTCTTACTTGCTAAATATTTATGTGTACAGTATAATTGGTATGTTTGATATTGTAAATAAAAAATTTCAGACAAGGTCTGAAATGGGAGGTTTATATGAATTTTAAGAAAAGTATAGATGAACTGGTGTCATTTATAGATAAGGCAACCTGCTCCTTTACAACAGTAACGGCAGCAAAGGAAATGCTTACTAAGAATGAATTTGTAGAGTTGAAAGCAGGTGAAGCTTGGAAGATTGACAAGGGCGGAAAATATTATGTGGATATATATGCGGGAACTCTGATTGCATTTACTGTTGGCAAGGACTTTGCCGAGGGAATGTTAAGAATAGTTACATCACATACAGATAGCCCAAGCTTTAGCATTAAGCCTAATCCTGAAATGGTATCAGGCAAGGGCGGCTTTGGAAGAATTAATGTGGAGGGCTACGGCGGTGCGATTCTTAACACATGGCTTGACAGACCTTTGTCCGTGGCTGCAAAGGTATCTCTTAAGAGTAAGGATGTATTTAAGCCGGAGGTAAGAATTATTGATATACAGAAGCCTGTTCTAACAATTCCTAATCTTGCTGTACATATGAACAGAGAGGTTAATAAGGGAATAGAGCTTAATAAGCAGGTGGATATGCTTCCTATTGGCTGTCAGACGGATGAGGATAATAAAAAGGATTTCTTTATTGCATATCTTGCTAAGGCATTAGATGTTAAAAAGGAAGAGATTCTTGATTTTGAAGCTTATGTATATAATACAGAGAATGGTAAGCTTGTAGGAATGAATGAGGAATTTTTACTCTGTCCGAGACTTGATAATACCACCTCTACCATGGCTTGTCTTAAGGGAATTATCGACAGTGGTAAGAAAAATAAGAATTCAGACGGTATTAACATGGTTGCTTTATTTGATAATGAGGAGATTGGCAGTACTACAAAGCAAGGAGCAGGCTCTATTATGCTGTCACATATCATTGAGAAAATATATCTTTCAATGGGTGTTACCAGAGAGGCTTATCTTAACAGTGTATTAAATGGTATGCTTATTTCTCTTGATGTGGCACATGGAGCACATCCGAACCATCCTGAAAAGAATGATCCTACTAATGATATTGTTCTTAATAAGGGACCTGTTATTAAGCGTTCAGGGGCGCAGCGCTATGCTACTGATGCAAGAGCAATCGGTATTATTGAGCAGATCTGTAATAAGGAAAAGATTCCATATCAGAAATTTGCCCTCAAATCAGACATGCTGGGGGGAAGTACATTGGGGCCTATTCTGGATACTAATCTTCCAATGCTTACAGTAGATATTGGTGTTCCTATTCTTGCCATGCATTCAGCTAATGAGACTATGGGTATGAAGGATCAGGCATATGTTGAAGAGCTGGTAAAGGGATTTTTTACATTATAATATACTAATATAATACAATTATATGTACACAGGAGGTATTTTATGGCACAGGCGTATTTATTTGTTCATTTTAAGGAGAAGAGAACACCGGACGGAGAGCAGGTGTATTTTGGTGTAAGTACTGATGGCTTCCATTGGGAGGAGGTTAATAAGGGTAATCCTATTCTTTGGAGCTATGAGGGAGATAAGGGCGTTCGTGATTTTACTATTACAAGAACTAAGGATGGCAGATTCGTAATTCTGGCAACTGATTTAAGTCTTGCTTATGGCTGGCCTTACCAGTATAAGCAGTCTTGGGCAGAGATTACAAGAAATGGCAGCAAATGCCTTGTTATGTGGGAGTCAGAGGATTTAATCCATTGGTCAAATCAGAAGATGTTAGAGCTTGGTGATAAGGACTATGGCTGTCTGTGGGCACCGGATATTATCTATGATGAGAAGAATGAGGATTATGTGGTTCACTGGTCATCATCACATAAGAAGAATGATTATGGTCCAAAGGCTATATATTATTCACGCACCAAGGATTTTAAGGAGTTTACTAAGGCAGAGGAGTTATATAGAAAGGAAGACAGCGGTATAATAGATTCTGCTATGTATGAGGAGGATGGCAAGTATTACTGCTTCGTTAAGAGCGAGGGTAATCCTTCAAGAATTATTCTTGTTAAGAGTGATAATATTACAGGACCATTTACCAGAGTGGAGGCATTTGATGAGAGTATGGCTGTGCTTGAGGAGGGCTTATATGAGGCTCCTACAGCCTGCAGACTTGAGGATGGCAGATGGTGTTTGTTCCTTGATTTCTATGGCACGGATGCTACCGGTCAGGGCTATGTTCCATTTATCGCAGAATCTCTTTCTTCAGGTAAGTTTGTAAGAAGTGATGCTGCATTTGATTTTCCTTATGGTTATAAGCATGGAACAATACTTCCGATTACACTGGAGGAGTATGACAGATTAAAGGCATTTATTAAGAATCCAAACGAGAGATAGTTATGTACAGGGCTTTGCTTTATAAGGCAAAGTCCTTTTGGTTTAGAGAAGCTTTTTTTCAAGAAGGTTAATGAGACGGTAGAGGAGCATTGAAATAATACAAAGGATTATAATACTCATCATTACCCAGTCAAGCTTAAAGACCTGACTTCCATAGATTATAAGGTAACCCAAGCCCTCATTTGCAGCGAGGAATTCACCTATTATTACGCCAACAAGGGACAGTCCCATGTTTACCTTCATGGTATTAAGAATAATTGGTATATTAGCAGGCAGCAGTACCTTTGTAAGAATGTGGTAGCGGTTACCACCGAGAGTCTGGATTAGCTTGATTTTATCCTTGTCTGTCTCCATAAAGCCTGTATATAAGGTAAGGATTGTGCCGAATATGGCAACGGATATGGCAGCAACAATAATGGTTTTCATGTTATTACCGAGCCATACAATCAGGATTGGGGCAAGAGCAGATTTTGGAAGACTGTTAAGTACCACAATATATGGCTCTATGATTTCTGAAAAGCGCTTTGAAAGCCACATAAGTATGGCTGCAATCAAGCCTGCGATAATTACTATTCCAAAGCTTAACATGGTTTCATATACTGTAACAAAAAGGTGACGATACAAGGAACCGTCCGCACACATTCCGATAAAACACATTACAATGCGGCTTGGGCTGCTGAAAATAAAGTCGTTTATAATTCCGGTAGCAGCACATATCTCCCATAAAAAAATAAAAGCTATAAGAATCAATATTCTTATAATTGTGACTTGGAGTTTTCGGCGCTTTAAGTTTTGCAGATATATTCGCTGATTCTCACTCATTATGAAAAGCACCTCCATATTCTGTTAAAATATTCCTGAAATTCCGGAGCATTTCTTCGTTCAATAGGACTTAAATCCTTCTGTGAAAAAATAAGAGGGATTTCCTCACGGATGGTGGCAGGTCTGGCAGAAAGAATAATTATTCTGTCACCCATGGAAATAGCTTCCGTCAGGTCGTGGGTTACTAATATCGCAGTCTTTTTCTCCTCTTTTATTATTTTCCCGATATCATCACTTACTTTAAGACGTGTCTGATAATCCAGGGCTGAGAATGGCTCATCAAGAAGCAGAATATCAGGATTAAGAGCCAGTGTTCTGATTAATGCAGCACGCTGCTTCATTCCTCCTGACAGCTCCGAGGGACGTTTATCCTTAAAGGAATGCAGTCCATATCTTTTTAGCAGGGTATTAACCCTGTCAAGGTTTTCAGGAGTTTTAACCTTCTGGATTTCCAGCCCTAAAATAATATTTTCGTATACTGTGCGCCATTCAAAGAGGTGGTCACGCTGAAGCATATAGCCAACCCTTGTGCTGTTCATGCTTATCGTGCCATGCTCTGCTTTTGTAAGACCGGCAATAATGGAAAGGAGAGTTGATTTACCACAACCGGAAGGTCCTGCTATGGAAATGAACTCTCCATCCTCAATGGTCAGATTAATGTCCGTTAGTGCCTTGGTTTCGCCGTCGGGACTATGATAGGAAAAGTCTAAGTCCTTAATTTGTAAAATAGACATATTTAGCGGCTCCTGACTTGAAAAATATATAATATTGTATGAGAAAAATATAAAAAGAGTTCCACCATAAGGTAGAACTCTTAAATGAAAATATAAAAGCTTGCGAAGGGACTTGAACCCTCGACCTACTGATTACGAATCAGTTGCGCTACCAACTGCGCCACGCAAGCCGATGTAATGTATATTACATCAAATTAATTAAAAATTCAAGTACCACTTACTATGCTTTTTACAAAATAAAGTTTTTTATTAGCTAACAGCTGCCAAGAGTACGCAGAAAACGGCCTTGGATAATTGAAGCAATCATATCCTCATCCTTAATACTATTTTCATTAAAATACATGTATGGAATATAGGCACCTGCCATTGACGGATGACCACCGCCGCCACCTAAGCCTTCAAGAGCCTGCCCGGTTATGCTTCCTGCATCATATCTTGATGATGAACTGCGGATTGACAGCTTGACACCATTACTTCTAAAGGAGTATATAACTGAAAAATCCACCTCCTGCAGCTCGACCATGAAGTCGGATACAGTAGCAATTAGTGCTTCAGGGCAGTTGTGACCGGCATTTGCAAAGCTGATATTATCATATACCACAATACTGTTAATGGCGGCTGCATACGCCTTAAGGTCATCAAATTGCAAAGAGCAGTGCTCAAGCTCCTGTATAATATCATGGTTACTTAAGTTAAACACATTATAAAACATATCCATATCAAAACGTGATACACCACGGGAAAGACTCTTGGTATCAATCTTAATACCGTAGCAGAGTACAGTAGCTGTATTAACATCCATAGGAATATTGTTTTCAAAAAAATAGCTGGCAATTATTGAGGCACATGCACCCGCACAGGGTCTGATATCTGAAAAACGATATTCTGAAGCTGCATCCATGGAATTATCACTTATAGGATGATGGTCAATACAGATTATCTCATTTCCGGTCATGTTAATAATATTGGAATTTCCCTTTTGGGCATCCACAAGAATTATTTCATCATCCGTATTAATTGAGCTTAATTCATCTATATTATACAGCTCTATATTAAGTTTTTTTATCATTCGGGCTGTACTGTGGCGGTCGATTTTTCCGCTGTAGCACAGGGTTGAATTGATACCATGATGCATCAGCAGCTGCTGTAAGCCATAAGCACTGGCAATTGCATCCGGATCTGGAAAATTATGTGTTTGGATATATACATGGGGATGAGTAATATATTTTAAAAGCTGTTCAAATTTTGTCATTATATTCTCCGAAAAATAATTATTACACTTATTTTGCATACAAAAATCAACCGGAATTGTATGTATCCCGTAGATTATATATTTTTTCTGTAGTACATTCAACAGTACTAATTACGCATTTTTTTGGCTGTACAAAATTATTTTGTTATGATAGTATTACTATGAGTGCAAATTGAAAGGACGATAAAAATGATAAAAACAAGAGCTACAAAATACAGTAAGAATAGTATATTAATATTATTAGTATTATTATGCAGTTTTATTCTTACGGCTTGTTCAAAATCACCAATAAGCCTTATAGGTAAGAAT
>JAZQLB010000145.1:0-2739 GCA_045542475.1 Lachnospiraceae bacterium
CTGTGCATTACGAACAAATGATGCCGCAATAAAATCAAAGCCCTGCTCAATACCGAATATAATATCCTCTTTATCCTTATCAGTAATTCCCGGAAGCTTAATGCTTACATTAGGAACATTAACGCCCTTTCTCTCGCCTAACTCACCACCGTTAATAATCTCGCATACGATATCAGTTTTTGTCTTAGATAATACCTTAAGCTCAATAAGACCATCATCTATAAGAATTCTTCCGCCTATTGCAATGTCCGCAGGCAATCCGGCATAAGTAATATGTCCGATATTTTCATCACCTACAACCTCTTTGGTAGTAAGTGTATACTGATTACCAGCAGTTAAAGTAACCTTCTTGTGGTCTGTTAATGTACCTGTTCTAATCTCTGGTCCCTTTGTATCAAGAAGTGTGGCAATATTAAGCCCCAGCTCTTTACTAACCTCTCTTAATAAATTAAGTCTCTGCTTATGCTCCTCATGTGATCCATGCGAAAAATTAAATCTGGCAACATTCATACCATTCTTCATTAATTTCTCCATGTTCTCTCTTATGTCCGTATTAGGTCCCATTGTGCAGATAATCTTTGTTTTTCTCATTAAATTTGTTACCTTTCAGTTATTAATTATTTTTTTGAGGGCAAAAGGTGCACAGCACCTTTTGTTGTGTAATATATGGATATACAAACTTGCTTCCATACCCATATATTACACAACAAAAACGTACCGAAGGTACTTTGCCCTCACTATCGCATTATTGAAAATGCTTATGTGTGTACAGATGCTCCTGACAAAATTCATAATTGCCATTACATTTAGAGCAATATCTGAACACCAGGTCATCCCCATCCTTTTCAGTTCTGCCACAGATTGCACATTTGTGCACAGTTGTATTAACAGGTCTTACAACCTGCTTCTGATATACAACCTTACGCTTCACCTGCTTTGGACTGTAACGCTTCATAATTCCCGATATATAGAAAATAAAGAAATTAAGCAGCGATACAATAATACTTATTCTGGTTGCCCATATATAGTGCACCGGAATATATCCTGCATATTGTCCTATAGCGATAAACTCATATGCCATGTAAATCAAATCCACAATAGCAAGCCACTTGATTTTAATAGGTATAATCATCATAAAGTATACCTGAATATCAGGGAAGCATACCGCAAAAGCAAGGAAAGAAGCCATATTAATATAATAAGTACTTGGTGACATACTAATCCCCGTAACCCAGTATGTTATCATGGTACTTAATGTCATAAAAATAATACCCGAAAAAATATAACAGTTATATCTGAATGCCCCCCATTGTCTTTCTAAAGCCGTTCCAATAAAATACTGGAACAAAAACATAAAAATAAGAAAGAACGAAAAGCTCTCCGGCACAGTACAAACCCACGTAACCAGTCTCCACACCTGTCCCTTCATAACAAGTGCCGGCTGTAATGTAAGATAGCTGTATGCAACCGGATTAAGCAGTGCAAATATATACCCTATTGCATATGCCGCAAGCAGATAAACTATCAGATTCTTAATTGCATATCTTCCGTATTTTTTTTCAAGCTTATTAATAAACTTATTCATATCCCATCATTCCTTTTTCCTAAAATAAATTTTTCTTCCAGAATACTAAAGATACAATAACTGAAAGAAGTATAGAAAATCCGATTACAATAAAAAATCCCCACTCACTATTTGCAAACGGCATTCCTGCTGTTGACACATTCATACCATAAAAGCTCGCCACCATGGTTGGTATTGAAAGCACAATGGTAACCGTAGCTAAAAACTTCATGGAAACATTCAGATTATTGGAAATAATCGAAGCAAAGGTTCCCATGGTTCCGCTCAAAATACCACTATAAATATTTGCCATCTCGATAGCCTGCTTATTCTCTACAATTACATCCTCAAGTAAATCCTCGTCTTCCGGATATTTCTTAATCTTATCCAGTCTGAATAACTTCTCAAGCACAATTTCATTGGCCTTAAGGGATGTGGTAAAGTATACTAATGATTTCTCCAACTCCTGCAGTTCAAGCAGCTCCCTGTTCTTTTGTGCCTGCTGAAGTCTCTGTTCAACTGCCTCACTTCTCTTATCAATATTGCGAAGATAGCTTAAAAAAAGTGTAGCATTCCTATAAAGAATCTGTAAGATAAATCTTGTTTTTTTATAGGTAAAGAAATTCTTAACCCTGCCATCCATAAGTCCCGTAAGCACAGGTGTATCCTCAAGACATATAGTAATAATATGGTTATCCGTTATGATAACACCAAGAGGAATTGTAACATACCAATCCTTCTCATTACGTTCCTCGATAGTAGGAATATCCACGATTATAAGAGTATAATCATCCTCCACCAGAATACGTGAACGTTCTTCTTCATCCAGCGCAGCTCTTAAATCCTCTGGCTGAATCTTACAGGTAGTTGAAATAGTATTAAGCTCCTCTGCTGTAGGAGCAGTCATGGCAATCCAGCAGCCATCCGTAATCTCATTGATTCGTACGATTCCACTATCCGTACTGGTAAAAATCTTGTACATATCTTACTCCTTCCGCCACCGGAAGGTACAAGGCTATGCAGTTCCTCCGGTGAACATGTTCATATTTTGTTTTGTTATAAAGCTACAACTTCGACTCGGTAATCCATCCATATGTTCACTTTCCTTTCTACATAGATAAAGTTAGTATAATTTTTTTTGCTTCCTTTGTCAATTATACTTATTCTTAAGTTTT
>JAZQLB010000146.1:0-4169 GCA_045542475.1 Lachnospiraceae bacterium
CTCTCTTACCAAATTAAGCGAGGTATCCGGTGAATTAATAACATCAAATGCATGCTTTTCAACCTTTAGCTGCGATTCATCAAGTTCATGTACTACCCTCTTAATCTCACTTACAAAAACATCTTCCATATATTAGCCTCCGTTCTAAATATATATTCTTATAATATATCCGCCAACTGATTAACGGTTTTAATTCCAATTAATTTAATCCTGCCATCATCCTTGATGGTCTTAAGACATACATCCGGCAAAATACAAGTGGTAAATCCAAGCTTAATTGCTTCATTAACTCTAAGCGATGCATGACTTACCGCCCTCACCTCGCCTGCCAGTCCTACCTCGCCGAATATAATTGTATTGTGATCCACCGCTACATTCTTATAGCTTGATAAAACCGCATATATAATTCCTAAATCAAGTGCCGGCTCAGATATTCTAAGACCACCTGCTATATTAAGGTATGCATCACAGCCAGATAATCTTAAGCCTATTCTCTTCTCCAATACTGCCATTAAAAGATTAAATCTGTTAATGTCCGCTCCCGCTGCGGTTCTTCTTGGAAGTCCGAAATTAGACTGACACACCAACGCCTGTATCTCTACAAGCATCGGTCTTGTTCCTTCCATAAGACAGGCAACCACTGAGCCGGATGCTCCCGCTGGTCTTCCGTCAAGCATGTACTCCGATGGATTAGTAACCTCCTTAAGACCACTCTCCTGCATCTCAAATACACCAATCTCATTAGTTGAACCAAATCGGTTCTTTACTGCACGAAGTACTCTGTAGGCCGCATTACGATCTCCTTCAAAATACAGCACCGTATCCACCATATGTTCAAGTATTCTAGGTCCTGCTACCACACCCTCTTTGGTAACATGTCCTACTATAAATATGGATATGTTAAGTCCCTTGGCAAGCTGCATTAGTAATGTAGTAGATTCCCTCACCTGACTTACACTTCCCGGAGCACTTGATACATCCTCACGAAACATAGTCTGTATAGAGTCAATAATAACCACATCCGGCATAGCCTTTCTCACGACATCATCTATTACCTCAAGATTTGTCTCACACAGCAAGGATAAATTATCCGAGAATTTACCTATTCTGTCAGCTCTAAGCTTAATCTGCCTTAGTGATTCCTCACCTGATATGTACAGAACCTTCCTGCTCTCAGCCATTTCCCTGCACACCTGTAAAAGCAGGGTGGACTTACCAATTCCCGGATCTCCTCCAACCAGTATAAGAGACCCTCTTACTACGCCGCCACCCAACACTCTGTCAAGTTCACTATATCCTGTGGTGCTTCTTTCTTCCTCCGTTATGGATATAGCCGACATAACAGAAGGAACTGCTTCCTTTCTGATTGCTCCCTTAACACCGGAGGGTGAACTTGTCCTAACCACAGGCTCCTCCACGAAGCTGTTCCACTGCCTGCATTCTGGGCACTGACCTAACCATTTTGACGATTCATAACCACATTCCTTACAAAAAAAAGCAGTTGTCTTTGCCTTTGCCATACTTAATACTCCTCATCATACAGTCTAAAATAGGGTTGCCATAAATGACAACCCTATAAACTTATTACATTCTTATAACTTCTACCTTAACTGCCTTGCCCGCAAACTCAACACTAAGATTAAGCTTACCACTGATATTAGTTTTCATGTTACCGATTATTGCACCATCTACAATAACCTTATATTCAGTATCAGCTTCAAGCCCTAATGTAATCTGTGCTGCATCATTACCTTCAACGAAAAATCTGATTGAAGCATCATTTACATCAAATCCATTAACAGCAGTTCCCGGTACTGACTCATACACAAATGTACCATTCTTCTCAAGCTTGGTTATCTCGTAAAAGGTCTTAACCTTATACATATCACCATCCACATCAAAATTATCAAGCTTTGACTTTGTATCCAGTTCATAGTTACCAAAGCTGATTGAGCCATCCTTCTCTACCTTAATTAATTCTTCAACTACTGGCATGACTTATCCTCCTATTACGGCCGCTTTGCCGAATGTATATTACTGATATCCTTATTAAGTTGTAAAAACGAGGTAGCAAAACCTTCGTTATAAACTAAACTTGTGTAAGTTTATTATAGTACAAATTTACCATAATTTCCACTAGTTTTTACTTATTTTTTGAAAATTTTAATTCTC
This sequence comes from Lachnospiraceae bacterium, assembly GCA_045542475.1. Taxonomy (GTDB): domain Bacteria; phylum Bacillota; class Clostridia; order Lachnospirales; family Lachnospiraceae; genus CAG-882. The sequence continues at coordinate 2,173 of JAZQLB010000146.1, forward strand.
CATTCTCACAGGTTATATTAACTGTATCACCCTGCTTAATTTTACCCTCCAATATCTCCTCTGCAAGAACATCCTCCACCTTATTCTGAAGTGTTCGCTTAAGAGGACGGGCACCATACTTTTCATCATATCCCATTTCGATAATGCAGCTCTTTGCAGCATCATCAAGATTTAAAGTAATATTCATCTGTTCCTTAATTCTTTTATTAATGCCCGATACAAGAATATCCACAATGCTTGCAATATTATCTTTGCTAAGGATATGGAATACAATAGTATCATCAATTCGATTAAGAAATTCCGGTTTAAAAATATTCTTAACCTCATCCATAACACGACTCTTCATAACCGCATAATTGTGTTCCTCACTATTACTTGAAGCAAAACCAAGATTCTTAGGTGCAATTATATTCTGTGCACCTGCATTAGAGGTCATAATAAGTACGGTATTCTTAAAATCAATCTTTCTACCTGTAGAGTCAGTAATATGTCCGTCATCCAGCACCTGTAAGAGAATATTAAACACATCAGGATGAGCCTTTTCAATCTCATCAAAAAGGATTACAGAGTAAGGATTTCTTCTTACCTTCTCACTTAACTGGCCACCCTCTTCATATCCCACATAGCCCGGAGGTGAGCCAATCAACTTGGATACACTATGTTTTTCCATGTACTCGGACATATCTATTCTGATAAGTGCTGCCTCTGTTCCAAACATTGCATCGGCAAGCGCCTTTGAAAGCTCTGTTTTACCTACGCCCGTCGGTCCAAGGAATAGGAATGAGCCAATAGGTCTCTTTGGGTCCTTTAATCCCACCCTGCCTCGTCTTATTGCTTTGGCAACGGCAGTTACGGCATCTTTCTGTCCCACCACACGCTCATGAAGAATTCTTTCAAGACTCATAAGACGCTGTGCTTCCTCCATGGCAAGCTTTTTAACAGGAATTTTTGTCCATTCAGACACTACATCTGCGATTTCATTCTCGCCAACCACAAGCTTCTTATTCTGCTTGTCAGCCTCCCATTTAGCAGTAAGCTTATCCAGCTTTTCCATTTTCTTAAGCTGCTTCTTTTTTATCTCACCAGCTCTCTCGTATGCTTCTTCCTTAATTGCATTTTCCTTCTCAGTATCCATAGCAGTAATATCTTCTTCAAGAGTTTTAATTGCTGATGGCTTTAAGTAAGTACCAAGTCTGGTCTTTGAAGCCGCCTCATCAATTAAATCTATTGCCTTATCAGGAAGGTATCTGTCGTTAATATATCTGCTTGACAGCTTTACTGCCGCCTCTAAGGCTGCATCCGTAATCCTAACACCATGATGCTTCTCATATACATGACGCAAGCCCTTAAGAATTAAAAGTGCATTATCCTCTGATGGCTCATCCACATTAACCGGCTGGAAACGACGTTCAAGTGCCGCATCCTTCTCCACATACTTTCTATATTCCTCAATGGTAGTTGCTCCGATAATCTGTACCTCTCCCCTTGCAAGAGACGGCTTTAAGATATTAGAAGCATCAAGTGCTCCCTCCGCTCCGCCTGCACCAATAATGGTGTGAAGCTCGTCTATAAAAAGAAGAATATTCCCTGCGTTTCTTACCTCTGCAATAATCCGCTTAATTCTCTCCTCAAATTCTCCACGATACTTAGTTCCTGCTACCATACCCGATAAATCCAGCGAAAGCACTCTCTTATCCTTAATGGTATCCGGCACATCACCCTCCACAATCTTAATTGCAAGCCCCTCTGCAATTGCGGTTTTACCCACTCCCGGCTCACCAATAAGACATGGATTATTTTTGGTTCGGCGACTTAAAATCTGTACAATTCTCTTCATTTCCTCCTGGCGACCAATCACAGGGTCTAATTGTCCCTCTCTTGCCAATGCTGTTAAATCTCTGGAATACTGATCCAATATCGGAGTTCCTTGATTTGCTTTCTTTTTCCCTGGTCTGCCATTTTGAAATTCCTCTTTATAAAGATTCACATCTTCTCCC
>JAZQLB010000147.1:0-5482 GCA_045542475.1 Lachnospiraceae bacterium
CTTGGATTGTATATAATAACAGGATTACAAGGAAGAATGTGAGGCTTGCTGAGCGGTCACTCAATTTTAGGTTTTTAGAGAAAATTGCAGCGAAATATCAGCAGAGATAGATGAAGACTATGAATTGTGTAAAAAAAACTAACAATTGGCATTGGAATTATGCACAAAAATGAACTGTTATTGAGCCTTAAAAAAGATGTATTGTGAAAAAATAAGATAGGATAAAACGATTTTATGAATGTTAAATGGCTGAATTGTCAGATTTCTTCAGATTTTCTTTGGATAAAATAAAATGAATGTGTTATGTAAAGACGATTTCGTCGTTATGCGAATTGACACTAAAATGTTGCTCTTATAATATTATTATATCAACTGATAATCTGAAATAGGAGGTGAGACAATGCTAGACCATGAAATTGTTAAAATTTTACAATCTGAATTATATGATGGTAATTGCCCCAATATTATTTCGAATAATAATTTTGATGTAGAATATGTAAGCTGGGTTGATATATCAACTAATACTTCAAATTTTGTTGCTGGTGACTGTATTATTGAAACAACTAGCGACGATTTTGATGTGGCATTCAAAGCAACATTTACCATCAATAAAAGTGGCAATAATCTAACGGTAGAATGGGGCATTTGTGATTTTTATGATGAAGTAGTATAAATAAATTTGCCAAAATCGCTGAAGTTATATGAATTTAGCGATTTTGGCAAATTCTATTTTACAAAAAAATATTAGAACCTAACAGTCTCCCCACCCGGAATCTCCACGATAGTATCACCATTAACCGTAACCCATACGCTCATAACAGAAGGGTTATATACGAAGCTGGTATCAGCAGAGAATACTAAGCGGCTGGCTGCTTCCATGTAGTTAACATACTCGATATTAGTAGCATACCAGATATCATCGCGATTACCGGCCATCTTACAGAATTCCTCAATTAAATCCCAGTTATTGTCACGAGGGAATTCATAGCTGTGTCCCCATACATACATCATGTACAGATACTGCTTTTTCTTAAGCTCCACAAACTGCTTACCAAGCTCTAAAAGATTATGGTTGTGGTGGCAGGTTGCCTTCCATTCATAGAGATTAACAGGTAAATCAAAGCCCTCTGAATTACCAACGATTCTTGAGTACTTAATGCCAAGAGCAGGAAGCACATCCTCAATTTCCTTACTGTATGAGCCGTTAGGATAAGATAAGCCCTGAACTGGAGCACCTGTAATCTTCTCAAGATTAATTCTGTCTTCTAATACCTCCTTAACCACATATTCCATTGGACATCTGGCAATAGTTGGGTGAGTAAGAGTGTGACAGGCAATCTCGTGACCCTTATAGAGAGATACGAATTCATCAGGCTTGATTCTTATATCCTGCTCTGTCAGTCCTGAATTAATATGGAATGTTCCTTTGATTCCATATTTGTTAAAAATCTCTATGAGCTGGCGGTCCTCTAACTTGCCGTCATCATAGCTCATTGTAAGTACTTTGAATTTTCCACCCGGAAAACAAGTATATACCTTCATGTGAATACCTCGCTTTATATGTATTTTAATATAGTACTTATTGCATATAAAAATAGTCTACCACATTTCTAATCGAAAATCATCAGTTTTTAGTCGTTTTTTATAAAATTTTTTATATACAATTGAGGGGGCTTAAATTATAATTAGGTCAATAAAAGAGAAAGGGTATATTTTATGGGAAAGTTTGAGATTAAGGATGATTTTTATCTGGATGGAAAGCCATTTAAGATTATTTCGGGAGCATTCCATTATTTTAGAACAGTACCTCAGTATTGGAGGGACAGATTAGAGAAATTAAAGGCAATGGGCTGTAATACGGTGGAAACATACATACCTTGGAATATGCATGAGCCTAAGAAGGGTGAGTTTGATTTCAGTGGAATGCTTGATGTGGCGGCGTTTGTTAAGCTGGCGCAGGAGCTGGGGCTGTATGTGATTATCAGACCATCGCCATATATTTGTGCGGAATGGGAGTTTGGCGGGCTTCCGGCGTGGCTGCTTGCTGAGGACGGAATGAAGCTCAGAGTAAGCTATGAACCATTCTTTAAGCATATTGAGGATTATTATAAGGTGCTTATGCCGATGTTAGTGCCTTTGCAGATTCATAAGGGCGGTCCTGTAATTCTTATGCAGGTGGAAAATGAATATGGTTATTATGCTACAGATAAGGATTACATGCTTAGAATTAAGCAGATTATGCTGGATAACGGCGTGGAGGTTCCATTAGTTACCTCAGACGGACCATATAAGGAAAGTCTTAATGCAGGTAAATTAGATGGTGTGCTGCCAACAGGTAATTTTGGTTCTAAGACAGAGGAACGCTTCGGACTCTTAAAGGAATATACTGACGGCGGTCCGCTTATGTGTACGGAGTTCTGGGTAGGCTGGTTTGACCACTGGGGAAATGGCGGACATATGCGTGGTAATCTGGAAGAGAGCGTTAAGGATTTGGACAAGATGTTGGAAATGGGTCATGTGAACATCTATATGTTTGAGGGCGGAACTAATTTCGGCTTTATGAACGGTTCTAATTATTATGATGAGCTTACACCAGATGTAACCTCATATGACTATGATGGCGTGCTTACTGAGGACGGTCAGATAACAGAGAAATACAGGAGATACAAAGAGGTAGTAGCTAAGTATGTGGATATCCCTGAGGTGGAATTTACAACGGATATTAAGCGTAAGGCTTACGGTGAGTTAAAATGCGAGGATAAGGTAAGTTTATTCTCTGTGCTTGAGGATATCAGTACTCCTGTATACAGCAAATTCCCACAATCAATGGAGAAATTAGGTCAGGGCTATGGCTATATTCTTTACCGCTCAACGCTTAATACAGAAGAGGGAATAGAGAGGATTAAGTTGTGGGGAGCTAACGACAGGGCTAATATTTTCGTAGATAAGAAGCCGGTTGCAACGCTTTATGACAGGGAGCTGTTAGAGGAAAAGAAGTTAGATATTAAGACAAAGAAAACAGATTATCTTGATATTCTTGTTGAAAATATGGGACGAGTTAATTTTGGTCCACTTATGGAGCGTCAGCGTAAGGGAATTGACCAGTGCGTGCAGATTAACGGACATATGAGAAATGACTGGCAGCAGTACTGCTTACCGCTTGATAATGTGGAAGGCATAGATTTTTCAAAGGAATATATCGAAGGAACACCTGCATTTTATAAGTTCAGCTTAGAGGTTGATGAGACGGCAGATACCTTCCTTGATTTTGAAGGCTGGGGAAAGGGCTGTGCCTTTATAAATGGCTTTAATCTTGGACGCTTCTGGGAGATTGGACCACAGAAGAGATTATATATTCCTGCACCGCTTCTTAAGGCTGGAAAGAATGAAATAATTATTTTTGAAACAGAGGGCAAGACCACCGGAAGCATTGTGCTTCGGGATGAGCCGGATATAGGTTAATAGAATATCTTTTTCACACCCTTCATATCATGAAACTAAAAGGTTTATAATACAAGAGGTATACATGAACAGATTAGTTGCAACGATAATGCTGGGTGTGATTTTGTTTACCGGGCAGGGCGCATTTTATAATAAAGGGATGGCTCTTAAAGCAAATGATTTGTATGCGTTATCAGCCTGTCTTATGGATGCGGACAGCGGCAGGGTGCTTTATGAAAAGAACGGCTATGAGGTCAGAGCAATGGCAAGCACCACCAAGATTATGACTTTAATTATTGCTCTTGAATATGGAAATATGGAGGATGTTGTTACTATTTCACCATATGCGGCAGGAATGCCGGATGTGCAGCTTAATGTAAAGGCAGGGGAGCAGTATTATCTTAAGGATTTGTGTTATGCCATGATGCTTGAATCCTATAATGATGTGGCGGTGGCGATTGCGGAGCATATAGGAATGCAGCAAAGCGGGAATGCAGTAGCAGACAATGTATCAGAGCGTGATAAGGATGTCAGTAAGTCCTATGTATCAGCCTTTGCAGGTCTGATGAATGAAAAGGCAAAGTCACTTGGCTGTACTAATACATATTTTATTACTCCAAATGGTCTGGATGCGGAGGATGAAAATGGCAAGCATTCTTCGACAGCAGTAGAAATGGCACTTATAGGCTCATATGCTGTTAAGAACGAAGAGTTTAACACAATTACAGGAACTAAAAGCTATTCCTTTAATGAGATTAATGGTAAAAGAAGCTGTGCTGCTAATAACAGGGATGCCTTTCTTAATCAGATGGACGGAGCTTTTGGCATTAAAACAGGATTTACTAATGATGCAGGCTATTGCTTTGTGGGTGCATTAAAATCTGATGGAAGAACTTTTGTATCCGTGGTGCTTGCCAGTGGCTGGCCAAGTAACAAGACCTATAAGTGGAAGGACACCAGAAATCTTATGGAATATGGGATTAATAATTTCTTTTTGAAAAGGGTGTTTGAGGGTATTGACGAATATAAGGATGTGCAGGTGCTTGATGGCAAGGAGAGCATTGTGCAGACTAAAATCGAAGGAGAGCTGTCCTTGTTAATAGCGGAGAGTGACGAGGTTAAGGTTATCTACGAGCTTGAGGATTACGTGTACGCACCTGTAAATGAAGGGCAGGAGGTCGGAAAGGTTATAATATATATTAATGATGTCAGATATACTACATTTCCTATAGTGACGAAGGGGAGTGTGGAGAAAGTGGATTATAGGTGGTTCTTTGATAAGGTTTTAGAAGAGTTGTTTATGATAGGATAATAGGAGTGTTATATTGTTGAATTATGTTAAATTATACTTGACATCATAAATTACATAATGTATATTACATATATAGATTTAGGAGAGTTCCTGCCGTATAAGTGGAAGGTTTTAAACTCAGTGGAGCCAATTCATTTGGCTCCTTTTTTTAAAAAAGGGGAATTAAATGAGGGAATTTAAATTTTATACTGTTTCTGACAGATATGTGGAATTTTTAAGAATAAAGTATCCGAATGTTTATTCAAACAAAGCGGACACTAGAGTTCATACAAGAAAATATTTGGGAATAGTTATTAAATTTTCTAACTATAATTATTATATCCCGGTATCGTCACCAAAAACTACGGATTATCAGTTGGCAGGTGGAGAGTATGTTATTAAAAAAAGTATAGTTCCAATAGTAAGAATTATTGTGAAAAATAGAGATGGTAAAAAGGAATTAAAGGGAACGCTCCGTATTAGTCATATGATACCGGTGCCGGATAGTGAGCTGGAGCTATATGATTTAGATAACGAGCCGGATAGTACATATAAGGACTTAGTGCAGGGTGAAATGATTTTTATCCGTAAAAACCAGGAAAAGATTTTAGCTAATGCTAATTTACTATATGAGCAGAAAATAACAGGTAATACAACGGAGGGATATATTAACGCAGATTAGATTATAAATATCTAGAAATGCTATGTGATATCTTTAGAAGAGAATGTATTTTGTTATTATATTGGAAA
>JAZQLB010000148.1:0-5409 GCA_045542475.1 Lachnospiraceae bacterium
ACTTGTTCGCACATTAAACTTTCCGTTCGCTGCATTTACATATATACCTTCATAATACCCACTATTACTCTGATATGTGCATGCCGCTCCTGTTCCAAAGCTCCAAGATGTAACTTCTGTATCAACGTCCGAATTAGTAACCTCTAATGTCTTTATATAGCTTGTATCTGTTACCTCTATTTCTACATAGCCTGCTTCTCCGTAATACAATACAGTCTCTGTAGCTGAAGTTACTTCTGTTCCGTTTATTGTATAATTCGCATATGTGTCTCCCCCGTTAGCATTTACTGTTATTGCACAATTTCCACTTACCGGAACATATAGTATTGTTCCAGTGCCAAGCTGTACATCACCATTGCTTGTTCGTACATCAAACTTTCCGCTCGCTGCATTTACGTATATACCTTCATAATACCCACTATTACTCTGATATGTGCATGCCGCTCCTGTTCCAAAGCTCCAAGATGTAACTTCAGTATCAATATCCGAATTAACAACCTCTATTTTCTTTATATAGCTTGTATCTGTTACCTCTATTTCCACATATCCTGCTTCTCCGTAATACAATACAGTCTCTGTAGCTGAAGTTGCTTCTGTTCCGTTTATTGTATAATTTGCATAGGAGTCTCCTCCATTAGCCGTTACTGTCATTGCACAATTTCCACTTACCGGAACTGAAATTATAGTACCCGCATTTAATTGTACATCCTTATCTCTAATCAAGAATTTTCCGTTTGTCGCTTCAATGATTAAACTGTTATAAGTACCAGATGTCCCTTCAAAAACAGTATCCTTATCTGTTCCTGTCGAAAAATCCCACGATGTCGGAACAGTACTGCTCTCTTCCGCCTTAACCTCAACCATGCCCCCAAACAAATTAGTTGGCATGAGTCCGAACACCATAAGCATTGCCAACAATCCGGCAATCACTCTCTTTGTTCTTAACTTCATTAGTTGTTTCCTCCTTGTACTTTGTATCGCGCATAAAATCCAAAATCTATCATAGTCCCCTTATTATAAACGATATAATTTCCAAATTTTACGCATATATGTTAATAGTACCATTAAATCTGTTTTCTTTCAACTATTTTTTATTCATTTTTCACAATTTGTAACCGTTTACATCTCTCAAAAGTATACTAATTACACAAAAGCCACAAAAAAATATATGTTTTTCCAACATATTTATACACTATTATCCAAATTGTATATATCTTGCACTAATTTCTTATATTTTTTCAGAATATAGATATATGGTCATATTCCTGCATAGCATAAGAACCAAAAAGCCCTGCCGAATATGACAGGACCTTTTTACACCTAATACTTTATTTCGCAGTCTCTAAAAGCCGCCTTGCTTCATTATATTTATCCATTGTAATTCCAAGCACCTCGCATGTCTCCTCAAGTGTGGAGCTGGTTTTTATCATATAATTTCTAATTATATTAATCAAGACCCTTGCTTTTTCCTCCTCGATTAACTCATCCATTGCTATACACATATCAGTTCTACCTCCTTTTACTTTATCATTTTTCTTTATCTTAGCATTAACGCAAGTATTCAGCACATCGACAGCCTCATCACTCAGTCCCATGCCACCTGTAATCCTATTATTTTTCAATTCTCTTAATGCATTCTTATCCTTAGAACAACTGATATATTCCATAACTGTTCCAAAGTCAGTTCGAAACTTCCCAAAATCCTTAATTTCCTTCGGCACTACCAGATTAAGCCGGTAGTCGCTCACCAGTCTTAGCAGATCCTTATTCTCAACATCAAACATCTCATGCAGGCTTCTTGCTCCATCCCATTCATCCGCATTCCAATATACGATAATCGTCACTACAGGTAACAACTTATCCGCTGGTGTTAATCCTGATATATACTCATCACCACTTAAATTCTTATCCATTCGATGCCGTGCAGCAATTTTCTTAAGCTGAGTGTCATAATTAAGAGCATCATTCACCATACATCTAACTACCATTGCATAGTCTACATAGGCTTGATTCTCTATTCCAACAATCGCATATGCAGTTCCATTACACACCTTAATCTCAGGCAACTTTAAAACATCACGCAAGCGCTCTATTATCTGCTTGTTTCTTGTATCTATATCTTTCACATCTTCAATACATCCCAGCTCTGTAACATCCCGCTCTGACAAATCCTCCGGCTTGATAACCTCCCGCCCATCATATATGCAATAATTACATATATCCGCAAAAACATGGTTATCTCTTACATACTCCTTGGTAACAACATTCCTATCGCCCATACATATTCTCCTTTCCTATCCGCAGGAGAAATGTACATTGTGCTATATATAGAAATCTCCTGCCTATTTCATAATTGTGAAACTCAGCATAGATTCCTTTAACGATGGATTGCAGTGACAATCCTGTGAATGATAGTAGAATTATGATACTCTTAGAAATTATGCCACTTCTATATTAACATAATCACCTTGAAATAACAAGCATTATTTTACCCATTTATGCTTTTTTAATTTTGTCCAACTTACAAAAAGGCAGACCCATCAAAGAGTCCGCCTTATCTATAATTTCTATTTAATTCTTCTTAACACCAAGAGTTACATTCTCACCATTGATATCCCATGGCTTAGTAAATCCGTCAAGACTGCCAACCACAACCTCTGTAGCAAGAATCTCAGTAGTAATCATGTCAGCCTTATCTGAAAGAAGCTTCTCAAGCTTTTCGCTACCCTGAGCATAGATTGTAATCTTATCCATTACCTCAAAGTCAGCTTCCTTTCTCATCTGCTGAATCTTACTTACGATTTCACGAAGGAAGCCTTCCTCAATAAGCTCAGGTGTAAGGTTCTTATCAAGAACCACAGTTACACCGCCGTAGCTGTCTGATACATAGCCCTCCATCTGTGCGATTTCGATAAGTAAATCTTCTTTAGTAAGCTCTACCTTCTCGCCATCAAAGTCAAAGGTAAGCACGCCCGTCTCATTAAGAGTATCCATAGCTGCATTTCCATCAATTTCAGTAAGGGCATTCTTAATCTTACCAAGAAGCTTGCCGTACTTAGGACCAACAGTCTTAAGCTGTGGCTTAAAGCTGTATGAGCTGTAATTTCTTACATCATCAGTAAACTCAACCTCTTTAACGTTGATTTCTCCCTCGATAATCTCAACAAAGAACTCTGATAATGTCCAAGGAGCCTTAATGTACATCTTTCCAAGAGGCTGACGGTTCTTAAGAGCTGCTGCATCACGGCAGGCTCTTGCAAGAACTACTGCTGATAATACATTTTCCATGCTTGCCTCAAGCTCTGTATCAATCCACTCCTCCTTAACCTCTGGGAAATCACAAAGGTGGATACTCTGTGGAGCATTTGCATCCTGCTTAGCCACAAGGTTCTGATAAATATCCTCTGTCATAAATGGAACCATTGGAGCTGCTGCCTTGCAGATTGTAACAAGTGTTGTATATAGAGTCATGTAAGCATTAATCTTATCCTGCTCCATTCCCTTTGCCCAGAAACGGTCACGACAACGTCTTACATACCAGTTACTAAGCTCGTCAACAAACTCATCAAGTACCTTTGCGGTCTCTGTAATCTTATAGTTAAACAGATTCTCATCAACTGTCTTTACAACAGTATTAAGCTTAGAAAGAATCCACTTATCCATTACAGGAAGCTTATCATAATCAAGTGTATACTTTGTTGCATCAAAGCCATCGATATTAGCATAAAGCACGAAGAAGGAATAGGTATTCCAAAGTGTGCTCATGAACTTTCTCTGTCCCTCTGTAACTGCCTTATCGTGGAAACGATTTGGAAGCCAAGGAGCTGAGTTAGAGTAGAAATACCATCTGATTGCATCAGCGCCATGCTCTGCAAGTGCATCAAATGGGTCAACTGCATTACCCTTAGACTTACTCATCTTCTTACCCTCAGCATCCTGAACATGACCAAGAACGATAACATTCTTATAAGGAGCCTTGTTAAAGATAAGCGTTGAAATAGCAAGTAATGAGTAGAACCATCCTCTTGTCTGGTCAACCGCCTCTGAAATAAAGTCAGCCGGAAACTGCTTTTCAAATAAATCCTTATTTTCAAATGGATAGTGATGCTGAGCAAATGGCATGGCACCTGAATCAAACCAACAGTCAATAACCTCAGGAACTCTTGTCATCTGCTTACCACACTCAGTACACTTAATTGTAACAGCATCAATGTATGGACGGTGAAGCTCAATATCCTCAGGACAGTTATCAGACATGCTCTTTAATTCCTCAATGCTTCCGATTGAGTGCATATGTCCGCACTCACACTGCCAGATATTAAGCGGAGTACCCCAGTATCTGTTACGGCTGATGCCCCAGTCCTGAACATTCTCGAGCCAAGCGCCGAAACGTCCTGTACCGATTGTCTCAGGAATCCAGTTAATTGTCTTATTATTAGCCACAAGGTCATCCTTAACGGCTGTCATCTTAATAAACCAGCTCTCTCTAGCATAGTAGATAAGTGGTGTGTCACATCTCCAGCAGAATGGATAATCATGCTCGAACTTAGGTGCATCAAATAACTTACCCTCGCTCTCAAGGTCTTTTAAGATTACAGGGTCTGCCTTCTTAACAAACATACCTGCATAAGCAGTTTCCTCTGTCATCTCACCCTTACCATCAACAAACTGTACAAATGGAAGATCATAGGTACGACCAACCTTAGCATCGTCCTCACCAAATGCAGGTGCAATATGAACGATACCTGTACCGTCTGACATAGTTACATAATTATCGCATGTAACAAAATGTCCCTTCTTATTCTGCTTCTTAGCCACTTCACCCGTGCAGGCAAATAATGGCTCATATTCCTTATACTCAAGTTCCTTACCTACATACTTCTCAAGAACCTCATATGCTGCAACTGCTTCCTGCTCCTCTGTCTTTTCCTTGCCAAGCTTACCAAGCACCTTATCAAGAAGAGCCTCTGCCATATAATAGGTGTAGCCGTCTGCTGCCTTAACCTTACAATATGTCTCCTCTGGATTTACACAGAGTGCCACGTTAGATGGAAGTGTCCAAGGTGTTGTTGTCCATGCAAGGAAATAAGCATCCTCACCGATAACCTTGAATCTTACAACTGCTGAGCGCTCCTTAACAAGCTTATATCCTTGAGCTACCTCATGTGAAGAAAGAGGAGTACCACAACGTGGGCAGTATGGAACAATCTTAAAGCCCTTATACAAAAGCTTCTTATCCCAAATCTGCTTAAGCGCCCACCACTCAGACTCGATAAAATTATTATCATATGTTACATAAGGGTCATCCATATCAGCCCAGAAGCCTACAGTGCCGGAGAAATCCTCCCACATACCCTTGTATTTCCATACGGATTCCTTACATTTGCAGATAAACGGCTCCATACCGTA
>JAZQLB010000149.1:0-11033 GCA_045542475.1 Lachnospiraceae bacterium
GAATCACCTGATGCAGATGTGACATTGGCGGACATGCCATTTATTGATGGTACGGTTTTCGATGTTGAGAAGTATGCATATAGTGAGATTTTGGAGAATTTTCCGATGAAGGTTCTTTGCAAGGAAGACTGCAAGGGAATCTGTAACGTCTGCGGCATGAATCTTAATCTCGGCTCGTGTGAATGCGACAGACAGGTCTTAGATCCTAGAATGTCACAGATACGCGATATTTTTCAACAGTTTAATAAATAGAACTGAAAGAAACCCTATTATAAGGAGGTGTAACATATGTCAATTTGTCCAAAGAATAAATCTTCAAAGGCTAGAAGAGATAAGAGAAGAGCTAACTGGAAGATGAGTGCTCCAAACTTAGTAAAGTGCGGTAAGTGTGGTGAGTTAATGATGCCTCACAGAGTGTGCAAGGCTTGTGGCTCATACAACAAGAAAGAGTATGTTTCAGTTGCTGAATAATTGAAATGATTGAAAAATCAAGGGTTTGATATACAAACACCTTGATTTTTTTGTTAATATAAAAGAAAGTGTTGTATACGAGGAGATGATTGGTATGAAAAAGTGGGGAGTTCTTTTCTTTTTGGTGGTTGGTTTGATATGTATTGGAATTTCGGCAGTCATGTATGCCAGTGAGAAGGAATATGAGAAGTATGCCGTTAAGCTTACCGGAGAGATAACTGATGTGTATTCTTACATAGATCATGATGGAGAGGTAAGAAGTGGAGCATATGTTACATATTCATATAATGATGTGATATATGAAGATGTTAAATTAAACTATTATTCGAGCAATATGAAGGAAGGCAAGGAAATAGAGCTTTTTGTTAATAAGTACTCGCCAAGAGATATTAAGACAGCTAATGAAGGGATGATATTTTCCGGAATTCCATTGCTTATCGGAGTTGTATTTATTTTAGTGGGAATTGCACCATTATTTTTACAGGCTAAGAGAAATGGCAGAATAAAGAAAATTAAAGAAAACAGCCATAGGATTATGGGTAGAGTTGTTGATTTGAAGGTGGATTATTCATTAAGAATAAATGGTAAGAATCCGTTAAAGCTTATTGTAGAGATTGCAAGTCCGGTAAATGGTGAAATTACAACAGTAATAAGTGAGGCTTCATTTGATTTTAACGAATCATGGATAGGAAAAAGTGTATATGTATATATTAACAGAAAAACAATGAAGTCCTATGTAGATTATGAGAATGCCTGCTAGTATAGAGTAAAAAGTCTTTATTATATGAAAAATATATCTTTTGTTAAGTAGGTATTGATTTTATAAAAACAATCTAGTATTATTGAATAAGTGGTTTTAATACCCAAATATAAGTCGCTTTTTGCGGCAGAAGTGAGGGCTTTATGCAGGATAAGGTTATTGTGGCTTTAGACGCCATGGGCGGAGATAATGCGCCGGTTGAAATTGTAAAGGGTGCTATTGATGCCATTGGTAAGAGCAATAATATTGTTGTGAAGCTTGTTGGACAGGAAGCAGTTATAACTGAGGAGCTTAAGAAATATACATATGATAAGACTGCAATCGAGGTGGTTAATGCAACTGAGGTTATAGAGACAGCAGAGCCTCCTGTAATGGCTATCAGAACCAAGAAGGATTCTTCTATCGTAGTAGGCATGAATCTTGTTAAAAAGGGCGAGGCAGATGCTTTTGTATCGGCAGGAAGTACAGGAGCAATACTGGTTGGCGGTCAGCTTATCGTAGGAAGAATCAAGGGTGTTGAAAGACCACCTTTGGCACCGCTTTTACCAACTAAGAAGGGTGTATCTTTACTTATCGACTGTGGAGCTAATGTGGATGCAAGACCATCACATCTTGTACAGTTTGCTAAGATGGGTTCAATATATATGGAGAGCGTAATGGGCGTTAAGAAGCCTAAGGTTGCCATAGTTAATATTGGTGCGGAGGAAGAGAAGGGTAATATGTTAGTTAAAGAGACCTTCCCGCTTCTTAAGAGCTGCTCTGATATTAATTTCGTTGGAAGTATTGAAGCAAGAGATATTCCGAATGGGGATGTGGACGTTATTGTTACGGAAGCATTTGTAGGAAATGTTATTCTTAAGCTGTATGAAGGCGTAGGTGCTACACTTATCAGTATGGTTAAGCAGGGCATGATGGCTTCATTAAGAAGTAAGATAGGTGCATTACTTGTTAAGCCGGCTCTTAAGACTACTCTTAAGAAATTTGATGCCAGCGACCACGGCGGAGCTCCGTTAATCGGACTTAATGGGCTTGTTGTTAAGACACATGGAAGTTCAAAGGCTAATGAGGTATGTAATTCCATTCTCCAGTGTGTTACATTTAAGGAGCAGGGAATTAATGATAAAATCAAGCAGTCTATATGCAAGGACGAAGAACTATAATTAATTAAAGGAAGGAAGTTTATACGAAAATGGAATTTGAAAAGTTACAGTCAATTATTGCTGAGGTATTAAATTTAGACGCTGATGAGGTCACAATGGATAAGACATTTGTTGACGACCTTGGTGCAGATTCTTTGGATGTTTATCAGATTATTATGGGAATTGAAGAAGAATTTGATATTGAAATCCCTAACGAAGCAGCAGAGAGCATTGTAACAGTTGCAGATGCTGTTGAACAGATTAAGAGTGCTTTAAACTAATAAAGATATGAGAAAAGCCCATCTTAGGTGGGCTTCTTTTTCATTCGATAGGAAAGCATAATATGAGGACACTATGATTAATAGAGATTTTGCTGAATTTGAAAAGATAATTAAGTATAATTTTAAAGACAGAGGCTTATTAAAGCGTGCACTTATGCACAGTTCATATTGTAATGAGATTAAGCGACTTAAGAATCAAAGCAATGAGCGACTTGAGTTTTTAGGTGATGCAGTATTAGAGCTGACTGTCAGTGACTATCTTTTTGAAAAATATCCTGAAAAAACAGAAGGGCAGCTTACTAAGCTAAGGGCTAGCATTGTGTGTGAGCCTACACTTGCGTTATGTGCAAGAGATATCTGTTTGGGCGAATGGATAATTCTAAGTAAGGGCGAGGAGCAGACAGGAGGAAGAAAAAGAGATTCCATTACCTCTGATGCCATGGAAGCACTTATCGGAGCCATATACAGGGATGGTGGTTTTGAATGTGCCAGAAAATTTATCCATAGCTATGTGCTTAATGACATAGACAATAAGAAGCTTTTTTACGACAGTAAAACAATACTTCAGGAACTTCTTCAAAAGGATAGTAAGGAGCCGGAATATGAGATTACCGGCGAGAGCGGACCTGACCACGATAAGCATTTTACGGCAATAGTTAAATGTGGAGACCGAATTATCGGTACCGGTGAGGGACATACTAAAAAAGCAGCCCAGCAGGCTGCGGCATACAACGCAATAATTATAATGAAACGGAATTAAAATACATGTATTTAAAGTCGATAGATGTACAGGGATTTAAGTCATTTGCCAATAAAATGACATTTGATTTTCATAACGGAATAACAGGTATTGTAGGACCTAACGGAAGTGGTAAAAGTAATATCGGCGATGCTGTAAGGTGGGTACTTGGAGAGCAGAGTGCCAAGCAGCTTAGAGGCGGCAAGATGGAGGATGTTATTTTTGCAGGAACAGAGCTTCGTAAGCCTGTAAGCTATGCCAGTGTTGCAATAACAATTGATAACTCAGACCATGCACTTGCCATAGATTTTGATCAGGTAACAGTAACCCGTAAGGTGTTCCGTTCCGGAGAGAGTGAATATTTGATTAACGGCTCTCCATGCAGATTAAGGGATATTAATGAGCTGTTTTATGATACCGGTATTGGTAAAGAAGGTTATTCTATTATCGGACAGGGTCAGATTGACAGAATTCTAAGCGGTAAGCCGGAGGAGCGAAGAGAGCTTTTTGATGCAGCTGCCGGTATCGTTAAATTTAAACGAAGAAAGGTTGCTGCTCAAAAGAAATTAGACAATGAAAGCAACAGTCTTATCCGAGTAACAGATATTTTGTCAGAGCTTGAGAAGCAGGTGGGGCCACTTTCAAGACAGGCAGAGAAGGCTAAGGAATATTTAAAGCTTAAGGAAAACCTTAAGAATGATGAGGTTAATCTGTTTTTGCTTGAGTCTGAGGAAATTAAGGCAGTTTTAGCAGAAGCCAATGAAAAATTTAAGATAGCTGAGAATGACCTTAATATGGCAAAGACAGAGGCAGAGGAGTCGTCAAAGGCATATGAGACCAACGAGGCAAGATTAAATGAGCTTAATGCAGGTATTGATGAGAATAGTAATAAAGTTAATCAGGCAGTAATTGATAAGAATAAGTTAGCAAGCCAGATTGATTTATTAAATGAGCAGATTAAGTCCGTACTTATTAATGATGAGCATCTTAATAACCGTATGCAGTCAATTGAAGATATGATTGAGGACCGAAACGATGAAAAGAAGCGTTTCCTTGATGAAAGATTTAAGATTGTTGATAAGTTGGATGAGGTCAGAACCAAAAAGGATGAAGCTGAAAATGAACTTACTGAGCTTAATGCCAGAATAACCAAGCTTGCGGATATTATTGATGATGCCACCAATGATGTATTTGATAATCTTAATGACAAATCGCAGATTAAGACTAAGCTGCAGCGTAACGAAACTCTTTTAGAGCAGATTAATATCAGAAAGTCTGAGCTTACACGAAGACTTATTAACTGCAAGAGTGAAGAGGACAGCTGGAAGGATAATCTTAATTCGTTGAATTCTCAATTAGAAGCTATCCGTTCAGAGCTTGAAGTTCTTAATAAGCAGCTTTCAGATAGTGAAAAGGAGCTTTTATTAGTCAGGGACAGCATTAATAAGACAAATAATGACATTCAGAATATGAATCGTCTTGTTATGGGCGAGAGCTCTAAACTGGAGTCCTTAAAGAACATTACTGAGCGTTATGACGGATATGGTAACAGTATTCGCCGTGTAATGGAATTAAAGGACAAAAATAAAGGAATACTTGGTGTAGTTGCCGATATAATTAAAACCAAGAAGCAATATGAGACTGCCATTGAGACAGCTCTTGGTGGAAGTATTCAGAATATTGTTACGGATACAGAGGAGACCGCTAAGGGATTAATTGGCTATCTTAAGCAGAATAAGTTCGGACGAGCTACATTTCTTCCGTTATCCGCTATATCAGGCAGGGATGCAAAACAGGATAATTCCCTTACTAATGAGAAGGGGGCAATCGGTTTTGCCAGCCAGCTAGTAGATGTGGATAAGAACTTTGAGGAGCTTAACAGATATCTTCTTGGAAGAATTCTGGTAGTGGATAATATTGATAATGCTTTAATGATTGCCAGAAGGCATAATCATTCAGTTAGAATTGTTACTCTTGAAGGTGATATGTTAAGTCCGGGTGGTTCTATGTCTGGTGGTGCGTTTAAGAACAGCAGTAATCTTCTTGGTAGAAGAAGAGAGATTGAGGAGTTAGAGGCATCTATTAAGAAGAATGAGTCTGCCTTGTCTGAATTAAATAATAAGCTTGTAACTGATAGAGAGAAACAGACCATTTTAAGAGAGAATATAGATGGTCTTAAGGCGTCTATTCAGGAAAAGCAGCTTCAGGAAAATACTGCTCTTATGAATTATAATCAGGCTAATGAAAAGCATGAGGAGATTACCCGTGCATATTCCAACAGTAAGCGAGAGTCAGAAGAGATTGAGAATAATGTTAATCAGATTAACGCTGAAATAAGTGCATGTAAGGTTGCTCTTAGTGAATCAGATAAGCGTGATATAGAGCTTAATAAGCTTATTAATTCATCTACTGAGGAGATGGATAATGCAAAAGCAATGCTTAGTAAAAAGCAGGAAAATGCACAGAAACTTGGTATGGAATTTGCTAATCTTTCACAGCAGGATGCATTTGCAGAAGAGAATGTAAAACGAGTTCTTAAGGAGATTAACCGACTTAAGGAAGAGGTTTCGGATATTAAGGATAATCTCGGTTCAGCAGATGAAGAAATCGCACAGAAAAAGGATAGTATTTCCAAGATTCAGGAGACCATAGCAGAGGCAGAGAAATTCATAGCAGAGAATGAAGAGTATGTTGCTAAAGCCAAGGCAGAGAGAGATAAGGCACAGGAAGCACAGAAACTGTTATTTAAACAGAGGGAAGAGATTTCATCAAGAATTAATACTCTTGATAAGGAGTGCCTTAGAATATCAAGCCACATTGAGAAAATCGAGGAAAACAGAGATGCCAAGATTGATTATATGTGGAATGAATATGAGCTTACGCTTATCAGAGCTCAGGAGCTTAAGGATGAGAACTGCACAGATTCCAATACACTTAAAAAGAGTATTGGACAGTTAAAGAGTGATATCCGTAAGCTGGGTGATGTTAATGTTAATGCTATAGAGGATTATAAAGACGTATCTGAACGCTACGAATTTATGAAAAAGCAGTATGATGACCTTATAATCGCTAGGGATACCTTGATTAAGATTATTGATGAGCTGGATACAGGAATGCGTAATCAGTTTATTGAGAAATTCCAGGAGATTAAGGTGGAATTTGATAAGGTATTCAAGGAGTTATTCGGTGGCGGACGTGGTACAATAGAGCTTGAAGAGGATGTGGATATTCTTGAGGCAGGAATTAAGATTATTTCACAGCCGCCGGGCAAGAAACTGCAGAACATGATGCAGTTATCCGGTGGAGAAAAGGCTCTGACAGCTATTTCCTTACTGTTTGCCATTCAGAATCTTAAGCCATCTCCATTCTGTCTGCTTGACGAGATTGAGGCGGCACTTGATGACTCTAACGTAACCAGATTTGCAAAGTACTTACATAAGCTTACTAAGAATACACAGTTTATCGTTATTACACATAGACGTGGTACAATGGCTTGTGCAGACAGATTATATGGTATTACCATGCAGGAAAAGGGTGTATCTACATTGGTTTCAGTAGATTTGATTGAAGACCAGTTAGATGAGAAGCCTAAGGAATAATTGGAGGAAGTATGGCAGGTTTTTTCAGTAAATTAGTATCCGGACTTACAAAAACAAGAGACAATATTGTTCATGGTATTGATAATATTTTTTCCGGATTTTCAAAAATTGATGATGATTTCTATGAGGAGCTGGAGGAGACATTAATCCTTGGCGATATAGGTGTTAATACCACCATGGAAATTATTGAGAACTTAAAGGCGCAGGTTAAGGAGCAGCACATAAAAGAACCTGCTGCCTGTAAGGAGCTTTTAATCAACACAATTAAGGAGCAGATGGACCTTGGTGAGAATGCCTATGAGTTTGAAAATAAGAAATCCATTATTCTTGTAATAGGTGTTAATGGTGTAGGTAAGACCACATCCATCGGTAAGTTGGCAGCACAGCTTAAGGCACAGAATAAAAAGGTTTTACTTGCGGCGGCAGATACCTTTAGAGCGGCAGCGATAGAGCAGCTTACGGAATGGGCTAGTCGTTCAGGAGTGGATATTATTGCACATAATGAGGGCTCAGACCCAGCTGCAGTAATATTTGATGCTATTGCAGCCGGTAAGGCACGAAATGCAGATGTAATTATCTGTGATACGGCAGGAAGACTCCATAATAAGAAGAATCTTATGGAGGAGCTTCGTAAGATTAACAGAATCATTGATAAGGAATTGCCTGATGCTTACAGAGAGAACTTAATTGTTCTTGACGGAACAACTGGACAGAATGCTCTTTCGCAGCTTAAGGAATTTAAGGATGTAGCTGATATAACAGGCATTGTTCTTACTAAGATGGACGGAACCGCCAAGGGTGGTATCGCAGTAGCAATTCAGTCTGAATATCAGATTCCTGTAAAGTACATCGGTGTGGGCGAGCAGATTGATGATTTGCAGAAGTTTAATTCTGAGGATTTTGTTAATGCTCTTTTTGACACAAAGGCAGAGATTTGATATAGTATATAAGATAGCTTAAGGGCTCACTTTTAAGAACCCTAATACTTTATTGAAGGAAGATTAGGAAATGAATGAGAATTATCTTACATTAGAAAAATTTGAAGAAGCAGCAGAAATAGTTAAGCAGGTAACACTTGAGACCAAGCTTGTATACAGCGAATACTTCAGTAACCAGACTGATAATAAGGTGTATTTTAAGCCTGAGAATCTCCAGTATACAGGTGCATATAAGGTTAGAGGTGCATATTACAAAATTAGCACTCTTTCTGACGAGGAGAGAGCAAAGGGGCTTATTACAGCCTCAGCAGGTAATCATGCACAGGGGGTTGCTTATGCTGCCAAGATATATGGCGTTAAGGCAATTGTAGTAATGCCTACAACAACCCCTCTTATGAAGGTTAACAGAACCAAGAGCTATGGTGCAGAGGTCGTGCTTCATGGTAATGTGTATGATGAGGCATGCGAGTACGCACTTAAATTAGCAACAGAGCAGGGTATGACATTTATTCATCCATTCGATGATTATGATGTGGCAACTGGTCAGGGAAGTATCGCAATGGAGATTATTAAAGAGCTTCCAACAGTTGATTATATTTTAGTACCAATTGGCGGTGGTGGTCTTGCAACAGGTGTATCAACACTTGCTAAACTGCTTAACCCTAATATTAAGGTTATCGGTGTTGAGCCGGCTAATGCCAGCTGTATGCAGGCATCTATTAAGGCGGGCGAGGTAGTAACGCTTCCATCAGCGAGCACAATCGCAGATGGTACAGCAGTTAAGACTCCGGGAAGCAAGATATTCCCATATGTTAAGGAGAACCTTGATGATATCATTACAATTGAGGATGAGGAGCTTATCGTTTCCTTCCTTGATATGGTAGAGAATCATAAGATGGTTGTTGAGAATTCAGGCTTACTATCTGTTGCAGCACTTAAGCATCTTGATGTTAAGGGTAAGAAGATTGTGTCAATCTTAAGCGGTGGTAACATGGATATTATTACTATGTCTTCAATTGTTCAGCACGGACTTATTGCAAGAGGAAGAGTATTTACAGTATCAGTTCTTCTTCCTGATAAGCCGGGTGAGCTTGTTAGAGTTGCATCTGTAATCGCAGAAGAAAAAGGTAATGTAATTGAGCTTGTACATAATCAGTTCGTAAGCATTAACCGTAATGCAGCTGTTGAGCTTACGATTACAATGGAGGCATTTGGTGAAGAGCATAAGGCTCAGATTATTGATGCCTTAAAGGCAGCCGGATATAATCCGAAGGGTGTGCAGCCTAAGACAAGTGTATAACATTGAGGGGTCATATGTTTAACAGAATCAAGAACAAATTGTCCCAGTCGCAATTTATTGCGCTGGGATTTTTCTTAATAATATTAGTAGGAACAGTTTTACTGATGTTGCCGGTTTCCTCTAAGGATGGAACCGAAACCAGCTTTTTAGAAGCACTATTCACAGCTGTCAGTACGACCTGTGTTACCGGTCTGGTAGTGGTTGATACATATACGCATTGGTCATTATTTGGGCAGCTTGTGATTATTACTCTTATTCAGATTGGTGGCCTAGGTTTTATGACTATTGGTGTAATGTTTGCCATTATTTTAAAGCGTAAGGTTTCACTAAAGGATAGAGGTTTGTTGCAGGAAAGTGTTAATACTCTTCAGATAGGCGGAATAGTAAGGCTTGCAAAGAAGATTGTGATTGGAACACTACTTGTTGAGGGAATAGGTGCTATTATTTTAGCTTCTAGATTTATAGGTATGTATGGTGTTGCAGAAGGAATATATTATGGAATATTTCATTCTATTTCAGCATTTTGTAATGCCGGATTTGATTTGTTTGGAAGATATGCGGAATATAATTCCTTATGCTGCTTTGAGGGGGACTGGATAATTAATATAACAGTCAGTCTTCTGATACTGATTGGTGGAATTGGTTTTGTGGTATGGGATGATATTACCATTCATAAGCATCACCTTAGAAAATATTCATTACATAGTAAAATCGTTCTCTCATTTACGTTGTTTTTAACCTTGGCAGGAACTATATTGTTTTTAGCAATAGAGTGGAATCACAGCTTTAAGGATATGGATTTGTCAACAAAGCTGTGTGCTGCGTTTTTTTCAAGTGTTACGCCTAGAACCGCAGGCTTTAATACGGTGGATACGGCAGCTCTTACCAATGGCTCAAAGCTTCTTACTATGCTGTTTATGTTTATCGGCGGAAGCCCGGGCTCTACAGCAGGCGGTGTAAAGACTACTACATTATTTGTTATTCTCATATATTTGTGGTGTTCAATAAAGAATAAATATGGTATAGAAATATTTAACAGGCGATTACAACAGGATGTTGTAAAAAAGGCAACGCTGGTTATCAGTGTTAATGCAGTATTATTTATTACAGCATCAATAATTATAATGAGTATACAGCCAGAGCTTGGCTTTTCGGATGTTTTGTTTGAAACAATATCAGCTATCAGTACAGTTGGTATGACAACCAGTATTACGAGAAACTTATGTGATTTTTCAAGAATATTAATTATTCTTCTTATGTATTGTGGGCGTATAGGAAGTCTTTCTTTCGCACTTTCATTCAATGAAAAGCAAAGAGTGGCACCAATATTACAGCCTGAGGAGAAAATAAATATAGGATAAGGAGGCTCATAGTGAAAAGCTTTTTAATAATTGGTCTGGGCAGATTTGGTCATCATCTGACTATGAATCTTGCGAAACAGGGGTCAGAGATTATGATAGTTGATGAAAAACAGGAGAATCTTGATGACCTTTTGCCATATGTAACCAGTGCAAAAATTGGAGACTGTACTAATCCTGAGGTATTAAAGGCATTAGGAGTGTCTAATTTTGACTGTTGTATTGTTTGTATAGGTACTAATTTCCAAAGCTCCCTAGAGATAACAAGTCTTGTTAAGGAAATGGGAGCAAAATATGTTATCAGTAAAGCAACAAGAGATATCCATGCAAAGTTTTTATTAAGAAATGGTGCTGATGAGGTTATTTATCCTGACAGGGATATTGCTGAGAAATTAGCAGTCCGTTATAGCGCAGATAATATTTTTGATTATGTGGAGCTTACTGATGA
>JAZQLB010000150.1:0-9999 GCA_045542475.1 Lachnospiraceae bacterium
AAGCAATGGTGATGTACAGCTTGGCACTGGAACAATACTATATGTTCCGGTAAGTGGAAATTGTGCAGTAACAGTAAATGCTAACGGGGGAGACACATATGCGAATTATACAATAAACGAAACAGAAGTAACTTCAGCTACAGAGACTGTATTGTATTACGGAGAAGCAGGCTATGTGGAAATAGAGGTTACAGATACAAGCTATATAAAGAAAATAGAGGTTGTTAATTCGGATATTGATACAGAAGTTACATCTTGGAGCTTTGGAACAGGAGCGGCATGCACATATCAGAGTAATAGTGGGTATTATGAAGGTATATATGTAAATGCAGCGAACGGAAAGTTTAATGTGCGAACAAGTAATGGTGATGTACAGCTTGGCACTGGAACAATACTATATGTTCCAGTAAGTGGAAATTGTACAATAACAGTAACTGCTAATGGAGGAGACTCTTATGCAAATTACAAGATAAACGGAACTGCTGCAACCTCGGCTGAAACCAGTGTAACATATTCAAAGGGCGCTGCTTATGTACCAATAGAGGTAACTGCGGACAGTTATATTAAAACTATTGTGGTATCGGCTATTTCGGGTGGTGAGACACCAAGCGTACAACTTGCAGTTCCATCAATCGGCACCACAGAAACAGCATCATTCAATTCAGATGTATTTGGTACTACAGGAACAATTACTGGTGAAACAACCTTATGGTCTGCTAACAATTATATTAAGTTAGATATTCCTAGTGGGGTTACAGTTACACCAGGTGGTGATAGTCATGGTTTGAAGTTTGAGGGTGGAACAATAGTATTTACTATGATGGTGCCAGCAGATGCTATGGGTACACTTACTTTAAATGAATGTGAATATGCAAGTGCAAAGGTCAATGTATACGAAGGTGGCTCGAACGGAACACTTGTAGTTGATGGTGTATCCGTAAAGTCGTCAACGGATAAAACAGATGTTGTTGTACATGAGTATTGCAATACAACATCGGAAGCACAGGAATTATATGTTGAGTTAGTTTCATCAAAAGGCTATGTACATGGAATTACATGGGCGGTAACAGAGATTCCACAGAATGCTACAATAACAGGTACAGTAGGAACTGAGCTAGCAGGAGCAGTTTTAAAATTTACTGATGCATCAGGTTCTGTTGATAGAGCAACTGTAGCTGAAGATGGTACATATAGTATTGATTTAGCGGTTGGAACTACTTATACAGTAAGCTTTGAGCAGGGAATATATCAGTTATTAACCGGAGGAACACTTGACTTAAGCAATACCGCTGTGGATTCAACAGTTACTAATAATATTACATGCAATGTATTAGACAATGTATTAGTATTAGATGCCAACACAACAACATGGAATTTCATGGATACAAGCTTTGGGGCATACGGCTCAACAGCTCCGTCATGGTATTCAGGGGATGGTCTTGTAATTGATGGTGCATTCTCATTAGGAGGCGATGGTTCTCATGGTGCCTCAACATCAACAAGCAATACCTTCCATATCAATGTACCGGCCGGATTAACAACCATTACATTTGCCGGATGCAGATATGATACAAAGACTACATTAGAGATAACCTGTGGAGACGAAGTTAAAGAATTATCAATGATAAGAGAGTCGTCTACAGAAGATCCTGTAAGGTCTGTATCATTTAGTGCAAGTGAAGCAACAACCATTACAGTTGCAGTAACAGCTGGTGGTGGATATCTTCATTACATGAGCGCTAAGACAGAGACTATATATCCAAAGGCGACAGTATCAGGTACGGTAGATAGTGCGGTAAATGGTGAAGTGTTAAACTTTATTAAGGATGGTGCTACAGTAGCGACAGCAACCATCGCAGATGGTCAGTATAGTGTAGAGCTTTCTATTGGAAGCGAATATTCGGTAGCATTTGAGAAGTCAACTGTATACGAGATGCTATCAGGCACAACCGTTGATTTAACAAATACAGCAGAAGGAGCAACAGTAACTAATAACATCACCTATGTAGCATGGGATGCAAATAAGTCATTTACACTTACCCTTGGTGATACCGCATTTACAGTAACACCGGGAAGCTCTAAGACAAGTGCATTTACCGTAACTGCTAACAGTGGTTCGGGTGAGGTTGAGCTTGCAGCACCAAGCACAGCAAGTGTATGGACTAATTTAGAAGGCTTAGGTGGTGGAGTTCTTTCTTCAAGTATGGTAACTAATGTAAGCAGTAATGTTACTACTACATTTAGCGGTAATACACTTACAGTTACATACACAGATAAGACAACTAATCCTACAAGCTATACAATGATAGTTAAGGATAACAGTGCAACAGGTGAGGCTGTAGCAGACGGAACACCTGTAAATTATGACTTTAAGGACGGAAGCATAGTTTCATCACTTTATGATGGTTCTAATTATGTACTTTCTAATGGAGATACATTAAAGTCAGCAGATGGTATTGTAACCTTAACAGGTAATAAAAAGATTTTTTACAATGGCAGTCATGGTATTGTAATTAATCAGAATGATACAATTAGTGTAAATGTTGCCGGTGATGCAACTATTACAATGGTAACATGTCTTTTTACTAACGGTAAGACAACAAGTGAGATTACAGCAGATTGTGGTTCGGCAGGAACTATTACACCTGCAAGCCAGAACTTTACTTCGGTAACAACAGATGGTGAGGTTATCACCTTTGAATATGAGGGTGAGGCGACTACACTTGTGTTCACATATACAAGCGGCGGTTCTTCATACTTACATTCAATGACAGTAAAGAACCATGCATCAGCATCGGATGTTGCTACAACACAGACTGTAATGCCAGAGGTTATGAGCTATGGTACTCCGGATAGTCTTGAAGCTTTACCTGTAGGTCAGCGTTTCATCTTTACACAGAGCGGTGGACAGATGAACACAGATGCAGATAACGGTACAATTAATTCGAGCGTATCATACTTTGGTTTCCCAGAGACAACAGGTAAGTATAAGCTGGAGGCAGATGTAATATTAAGCTCATGTGGAGCATCAAATTATAATGGTATTTATTTTGGCGCTTTTGATGAGGATTATATTGCAACCGTAGCAATTCGTAATTCAACAGGTCTTCGTGGTATTTTATCTAAATCATCAGCTGATATGGCAGGTGCAAGTACTATTGATAAAACTATCACGAGTGGACAGAAGGTTCATTATACTGTTGAAAGAACAGATGCAGCATTTGTAGTAACAGTTACACCGGAAGGTGATAAGACTTATACAATGGAATTCGATTATAAGGATTCAGGAACATTATTATTCAAGGAAGCAGGTGTTGATACACCGGTTTCATATGGTTTTGCAATCGCAGGTGCTTCAGCGATTATTACAAACATGAAGTACTATGATGAAAACGGTAATATTTTATACGACCAGAATGACTGCTATGACCCTGTAGGTACAGCTCCTATTGTATCAACAGTATCAGCAGAGGCTGCTTATACAAGAGAGTATATTTCTGTAAGCTGGACAAGCAGCGTTGCTGTAGTTGGTGATGGTCGTTATGTAGTGCAGGTATCTAAGGATGGTGGTGCATACGCTACTATTTATGAGGGAACAGCAACAGCTTATGATTATCCTATTACAGAGGCAGGTACATATACCTTCCGTGTGGCAGGTAAGTTAGGTGAAGCAGGAACAGTGAATACTTGGGTAACAGCAACACCGTTAAATGTAATCGCAGCATTAACAAAGCCTGTAGTCAGCATTTCATCAACAGCAACAAGTGTAAGCTTATCTTGGGATGCTGTTGATAAGGCAATTTCGTATGAGGTATACAGATATTCATATGATGATGGTGAGGCTAATGCAACTAAGATTGCAGTTATATCAGCAACAAGCTATACAGACAGCAATGTAACAGCTGAAATGCCATATTACTATAATGTAGTGGCACTTTCAGAGGATAACTATTCTAATCCTTCAGTAACTGTATGGACAGTACCAACAGCAGGTCATACTGGTGACTATGTATATGAGGGTGAGGCAACAGAAATCTTCATTACAGAGAAGTCTTATGATACTGTATTTAATAGCGATGCGACATTAGCAGGCTATGTATACGGAAATGGTACATTAGACCTTCTTGTAAATGGCGATATTATAGCTACACAGGAGAATATGGTAGCAGGTGACAATTTTAGGTTGTCAGTTCCATTATATGAAGGCAGAAATGACGTAGAGCTCTTGTTCACGGATACAGAAGGAAATGTAACAAGAAAGACCTTTAATTTCGTATATCTGACTAACTATGATATGGTAGTAGACAGCACATATACAGGAGTTGATGGTGAGCTTAATGAGAATGGTATTCCAACCTACAGCACAGTTCAGGCAGCTGTAAATGCAGTACCTTCAAATAATAATGACAGCAAGGTAATTCTTGTAATGGCTGGTGACTACGAGGAAAGACTCGAGGTTTCAAGCCCATACATCACTTTAATCGGTGAGGACAGAGAAAGTACATTAATCCACTGTTATCCGGCAGACATTTTAAATGATGCTGATGCAGAGGCAGGCGGAGATATGTCTAAGAGATGTGCTACTATTATTAAGAGTACAGCAACAGGCTTCACGGCAGAGAATATCACTTTTGCAAATGACTATGTATATAGCACACCGGACAATAAGTCAAATAAGTCTGCGGATGCAATTCGTGTAGAGGCAGACCAGTCAAGCTTTGTTAATGTTAAGTTTGTGGGTGTACAGGATACTCTGTATATGCACAGCGGTATGCAGTATTACTATAAGTGTAGAATTGAAGGTCTGGTAGACTTTATCTACTCAGGTGATGATGCAAGAGCATTCTTTAATGATTGTGATGTTGTATTCATATTTGAATCAACAAAGAATGGCGGTTATGTATGTGCACCTAGAACAGCTGAGGATGCCACATATGGTTTAACCTTCTATAATTGTAGAATATTCGGTGAAGAGGGTTGTTCTGGTAACGGATACCTTCTTGCAAGACCTTGGGGTCCTAATGCTTATATTACATGGATTAACTGTTATATGGGCGATTCAGTAAATGAGCTTGCTCCATATAATGATATGAGTGGAAATTCATATATGGCAGCAAGATTCTATGAGTTTGGTTCATATGGTCCTGGCTTTGCAATTAACGCTGACAGAAGACAGATTTCTCCAACTAAGGCAGCAGAAATGGTTACAGACAGATTCTTAGGCTGGAGTCCGGCAACTGTAGTAGCAGGTATCTCATCTGATCATTATGTTGGTGATATTGTTACAGAGTCAGAGAATAAGGTGGTAACATCAACGCCTGTAGATGACAAGTACTTACAGTCAGAGGGCGATGATACAGGACTTGCACAGTATGCACAGGAGGGTTACGCTGCAGCCTATGGAGTAACTGGTGGTGGTCTTCTTAAGGAGACAAGCGACAATTACTACAAGGTTGCTACAGCAGAGGAATTCCTTAATGCATTGCTTTCTGTTAAGTCAACAGGTAAGAAGTCAGTTATTGAATTAACAGCAGATATAGAACTTGGATGTAATGAGGTTGCAGACTTTGCAAATTACAGTACAGTAATTAAGGCGTATGGTGCACAGCCACTTACACATCCTACATTAATTGAATCAGGTGTTTCAGTACTTACACTTGATGGATTCTATAATTTAACCATTTTCTCACAGAATGGTTCGTCAATTAAACATGCTAATATTACAATGAAGAATTCAGAGAATATTATCATCAGAAATATTAAGTTTGATGAACTCTGGGAGTGGGATGAGGAAACAGCAGGTAATTACGACAGAAATGACTGGGATTACATGACAATCGATTCTGCTACAACAGGTATCTGGATTGATCATTGTACATTCTATAAGGCATATGACGGAATTATCGATGTTAAGAATCCGGACCCAACATCATATGTAACAATTTCATGGTGTGAATTCTTACCGGGAAGTGAAAATGATACATTCTTTAATGTGATGATGGATGAGATTGTTAATAATAAGGATTCTTATGAGCTGTATACACATATGCTTGAAGAGGGCATGACAGCAGATCAGATATATGCATATGCACATGCACAGAAGAAGACTCACCTCTTTGGTCAGTCTGATGAGGCAGTAAATGCAGAAGGTATCAGAGTAACACTTGCAAATAACTACTATAAGAATTCTATGGACAGAATGCCTAGACTTCGTTATGGTGTATCTCATGTATATAATTGTGTAATGGATGCACAGGAGGTACTGGATGTAAGATTAGCTGTTACTAATGAGACAATGGCTATGAAGCTTGTAAGTAATGGTGCGGCTTCAACCTGTGGAGCGCAGGTGCTTTTAGAGAACTGTTATATCAGCGGTATTCAGAATGCACTTAATTCAGGTAATGGTTCAAGTCCATCAGGTTATATTAACGCTATTAACAGTGTATACTACATGAATGGTGTATTAACAGCTTTAGCACCTAAGTGTAATTCAACAGCTGATACCAGAGTTCTTGTAACAGATGCGGACAGCTTTGTGGCAGCACTTCCATACAGCGATTATATTTTACAGGATGCAGAGAATCTTGATGTATTGGTTGTTCCATATACAGGCGCAGGCAAGCTTGACCTTACTGTATTACAGTGGGAGAAGACAAGCTACAATGCAACATATGTAACTCCTGATATTCCAAATGATGAAGATATTCCAAGTGGTGAAGGATCAACAGGGGAAACACCAACAACTCCGCCACAGCAGATTGTTGTAACAGACAAGCAGACTGTAGAGATTACAATTCATCAGCAGTTGGATGCGGATACACTTAAGAATGCTTTAGCAAATGTATCATCTGGTATGGCTCTTAAGATAAGAGTATATAAGAGTGAGGTTGTTATTTCAGCAGATGTATTTGCAGAAGCGGCAAAGAAGGGCGTAGAACTTATCTTTGACTGCGGAAGATATGCATGGAAATTTATCGAGGTATCGGCAGATAATACAGTTGAGTTAAAATCATTAAATGTTGATATTAACGCACATGTTTCATTAATTGAAGAAGTTCTTTCATCAGCTAATGTAAAGAATGAGGGAAGAAGAACTATAAGCTTTGCACATGATGGACAGCTTCCGGGCAAGGCTGAGGTGTCAATTGATGTTTCAGATAAGTTTGGTAATGGTACAGAGTTATTCTTCTACTATTTCAATGAAGTAAGCAGAGGCTTTGAGCTTGTTTCTAAGAACACGGTAGCAGATGGCAAGGTTATTGTTACACTTACACATTGTTCAGACTATATCCTTACAGACACTGAGTTACCAGCTTCGATTGTAATATCGTCAGCGGAGTCATCAGATGCAGAGACCGGTGATAATTCACCAATTATGGTATATACTATCCTTGCATTGCTTTCAGCAGTGGCACTTGCAGGATATGCTGCATATGATAAAAAAAGAAAGCATAATAACTAATGTTTTACGAAAGAGGTCTTGTAAAAGGCCTCTTTTGTTGTGTGATGAGAATGTAAGCTTTTCTAAGTACCTCATGGTTAGAGGGGGGTATTGGGTGAGGGGATGGGTGAGCATGTACGTGAATAAGTATTCCTAAGGTTCTGCGTTTGGGTTGTCGTCACCGGACGTAGCCGGAGCAAAATCGGCATCCTGCCTCGTTGCCCCTAATCGGCCTTCCATGGCCGGTTGCTACTGGGGGAGAAGCAGAACCTAAGGAATACTAATTCGCTCCCATAGTCACCCATCCCCTCACCCGATACCCCCCTCTAACCATGAGGTACTAAGAAAAGCTAACAGGCTCTAGAGGGAAATGGCATGTTAGGTGGGAATTCTAATTCTTATGCTTTGTGGTAGTTAATAAGAAAAAATTCAAAATACCTCTTGTATATTTGTATGTTTTGTCATAAAATATAAGTACTAATTACCTAGTTAGGGTGATGAAATGACACTATCGACAGGGAGGTCAATTATGGAAAAGATTATTTTCGATAAGGATGAGTTTAAGAAAGCGGTTAAGGATAACGTTAAGAGTATCTACAGAAAGAGCATTGATGAAGCCAGCAAGCAGCAGGTATTTCAGGCTGTAGCTTATGCTGTTAAGGATATGATTATCGACAGATGGATTGCGACACAGAAGGCATATGAGAAGCAGGATGCCAAGACAGTATATTATATGTCAATGGAATTCCTCATGGGTCGTGCACTTGGTAATAATATGATTAATCTCTGCTGCTATAAGGAGATTAAAGAGGTTCTTGATGAGTTAGGCTTTGACATTAACGTAATCGAGGACGAGGAACCGGATGCAGCACTTGGTAATGGAGGTCTGGGACGTCTTGCTGCATGCTTCCTTGATTCATTATCAACACTTGGATATCCTGCGTATGGATGTGGTATTCGTTATAAGTATGGAATGTTTAAGCAGGAAATCAGGGATGGTTTCCAGATTGAGGTTCCAGATGAGTGGTTAAGAGATGGTAATCCGTTTGAGATTAAGCGTTCAGAGTACGCTACAGAGGTTAAGTTCGGCGGTTATGTAAGATGCTACAGAGGCGAGGATGGAAGAGACCATTTTGTACAGGAGAATTATCAGTGTGTTAATGCCGTACCTTATGACTTACCAATCGTAGGCTATGGTAATAATGTGGTTAATACCTTAAGAATCTGGGATGCGGAGCCAATTCAGCATTTTAATCTTGAGCATTTTGATAAGGGTGATTATCAGAAGGCAATTGAGCAGGAGAATCTTGCTAAGAATATTGTTGAGGTTCTTTATCCTAACGATAACCACTATGCAGGTAAGGAATTAAGACTTAAGCAGCAGTATTTCTTCATTTCAGCAAGCGTACAGAGAGCAGTATTAAAGTATAAGGAGACTCATGATGATATTCGTAAGTTCCATGAGAAGGTATGCTTCCAGCTTAATGATACACATCCGACAGTTGCAGTAGCAGAGCTTATGAGAATACTTATGGATGTTGAGGGTCTTACATGGGAAGAGGCTTGGGATGTAACAACCAAGACATGTGCGTATACTAACCATACCATTATGTCAGAAGCACTTGAGAAATGGCCTATTGAGTTATTCTCAAGATTACTTCCTAGAGTTTACCAGATTGTCGAGGAAATCAACAGAAGATTCATTGAGCAGATTAAGGCTAAGTATCCTAATAATCAGGATAAGATTAAGAAGATGGCAATTATCTATGATGGTCAGGTTAAGATGGCTCATCTTGCCATAGCAGCAGGCTTTTCTGTTAATGGTGTTGCACAGCTTCACACAGAGATTTTAAAGAATCAGGAGCTTAAGGACTTCTATGAGATGATGCCTGAGAAGTTTAACAATAAGACTAACGGTATTACACAGAGAAGATTCTTGCTTCATGGTAATCCACTTCTTGCTGACTGGGTTACAAGAAAAATTGGTGATGAATGGATTACTGACCTTGCACATATTAATAAGCTGGCAGTATATGCAGATGATGAGCTTAGCCAGAGCGAGTTTATGCAGATTAAGTACCAGAATAAGGTAAGACTTGCGCAGTATATTAAGGAGCATAACGGAGTTGATGTTGACCCTCGTTCTATCTTTGACGTACAGGTTAAGAGACTTCACGAGTATAAGAGACAGCTTCTTAACATTTTGCATGTAATGTATCTGTATAATAAGATTAAAGAGAATCCTGATATGGATGTGGTTCCAAGAACCTTTATTTTCGGTGCTAAGGCAGCAGCAGGCTACAGAAGGGCTAAGGCTACAATTAAGCTTATTAACAGTGTTGCGGATGTTATTAATAATGATGCATCAATTAATGGCAAGATTAAGGTTGTATTTATAGAGAACTACCGTGTATCTAATGCAGAGATTATTTTTGCGGCAGCAGATGTAAGCGAGCAGATTTCAACAGCTTCTAAGGAGGCTTCTGGAACGGGTAACATGAAGTTCATGTTAAATGGTGCCATGACACTTGGAACCATGGATGGTGCTAATGTGGAAA
>JAZQLB010000151.1:0-19275 GCA_045542475.1 Lachnospiraceae bacterium
TCGATTTTCCTGCTGCCAGGTCTCCCATTATTAAAACTAATTTTCCCATAAAAAACCCTCACTTTATTCAATTCTGCTTTTATAATATTTTTGCCATGTAATACTCATTTTGACATTCCACGATATTTCTGTATGCTATCATATCAATTCCCCCGTAAAATATAAAAACATATTTCAATCATCTAATTCACATATTGTCAATCTATATATTCCAAAATGTAAATACCATTCCCAACCCTATACCTTTATTCCTATAATATATTTTTCTACTTTCTCCACAATATAACCAGCATTTTCTACCTGCTGTTTTGTTTCTTCTTTACTAGCTAAATAGAAATCATCATAATCGGATGCATTTCTGATTTGTTCCGCACGAGCAATTTTTTGATAATCTTCCTGAGTAAATGTTCCATTTCCTTTATAAATAAAGATGATATTAAACTGCTTTAATGCTCCATTATGGGTAAGAACCTCTATTAGCTCTGTTGCAAGCAATGCTTTGATACTTTTTTCAATAGCATAAAATGCTCTGTTATTTGCTGACTTATAAGACCCTTTATCCAATAATTCCTGTGATTCTACCAACAATTCTTTTGCTCTATCTAAGCGGAGTTTTGCTAAAATCATGCCTTGTTCTTTATCCATACAAAACCTCCCCTTCCGTTGCAATATTTATAAAATACGGATACCACGTCTTTTTTTCTTCAAATTCATCAAATGGCAGACATACAAAATTTACGATAGCAAAATACTTCATTGCTATTTCTGAAGCAATCACTGCCAAATCATCATCATACTTCTTTACTTCCAGACGGTTACTCCTCGTTAAAAGTGCAATATCAATATCCGAATCCTCTGTGTAATCTCCTCTTGCGCAAGAACCATATAATACAACCTCTACCAAGTCGTCCTTTAACAAATCACAGACCAGACTGGTACATTCTTCTTTTACTTTGTTAATCAAATTATTATCCATGGTAATTTCAAGCATATCCAGTCCTCCCTTCCATTGTTCTTGTAATAATTATATCACACCAAACTCTTTACCAGCAATGTTTTTACTCTTATTTTCACTTACTATTCTTACATAAAATTACGTCTATTTATTCTTGACACAAAACATATGTATTTATTCATTGAATGCATCGACTTCTCCGTTGCCTTTATATCCTCCATATCCATCACATCCTCTTAAAAAATAAATAATTATTTCACAACCAAATCATAGCTCTCCGCTATCATTCTCTTAATCTCGTTCTTTGGCACAGTTCCGTCAAGAATCACCGTATTCCAATGCGCCTTATTCTGATGATAACCGGGTAGGACGGATTTGTATGTACTTCTCCATAAATCTCTCCATTCCGGGTCAACCTTTATGTTGATGCATACGTGTCCATCCCTTTCATAAGTCCATAAGAATACTTTCTCATTTTTCCGTACTCTTACAAGCTGCCAGTTTTCGTCATGAAATGGGGCATCCTGATATGTATCAGGAAAGGACAAACCATAATCAATTACTTCTTTGCGCGTTCTCATTGTATGCCTCCTTGCCGTTATACCTCTCTATAATAACGAACAAAACTCCTCAATCTTCCTCTCATTCTCTACACTAACCTTCACCTTCGGGTCAACCAAAATCAGCTCTGCCACAAAGCCCTCAACACCTATTTCCTTCTTCATTTTATTAATAGCCTTGTCCGCTCCGCCTCCGCTAAAGCAGGTGAATACTGCAAGCTTCTTATCCTTTATATTTTTATTTTCCTGAATAAAGGTCTTAATTGGCGGTGCAAAGCAGCTCGCCCACACAGGCGTACCGATTATAACCGTGTCGTACAAATCTGCATTAAATTCATACGGCATAAGCTCGGGAGTGTCTCCCATAACTGCACTTTTTCCGCCCCAGAAAAACTTCCTAACTCCCTTATCCGGGTATGCCTTTACCGGCTCTATTTCGATAATATCTGCATTAAGTCTTTTTGCTATCTCTTCTGCTGTATATCTTGTGTTTCCTGACATTGAATAATAGATTACTGCTGCTTTCATTTTTTCGCTCCTTTATTAATAAAAATGCCCTTCCATATTAATTTTAGCACAAATAATGTGGAAGAGCACAACTAATTGAATTATATTAAATAAATTTATGAACAAATAAGTAATCCTACCGACTTTTTCAAATAACAACACGCAAATGTACCCATAATCACAAAAGACAACACTGTTCCAACAAAAACTGGAGGTTCAACCGCAATCCCCAGCTTAATACAATACAAATTCTGTAATATAACCATAGGAGCAACACTGCATAATATGTATAACAAAATCGGAGCCAATTTATAACCTATATCATTCTTTTTCCAAATCCATAGCCCACACATTATCATAAGCGGACAAAGTAAGCCTAAATCTATCGCATAGGTTGCTTCCGTGGTAAGTGTATTTAGTAAATCGCCATAGCTTTGATTTATTAAATGCGGAATAATCATGGACAGCCAGATAATTATGGTTATGCCACCTGAAATAATCAGGCACAGGCTGACTCCCATATTCCTTTTTTCTTTAACTCCATCTTTTACAACAATTTGCTTAAAATACTTAACCAACATATGAACTGCAAGTACTATACTCACTCCAAAGCCCAACACATATATCAGATATAGCCTGTTCATCTGAATACTAAAGGTCAGGCATGCAAAATAATAAGTGAATGTTGTAACCTGTGCTGTTTTTAATATGTCCTTCCATAAAAAAATTCTTTTGCCTATGCACAGAAAAATAAGAAAAACTCCTCCAAATATTCCCATCCAGTCTGCTCCCATACGGCTTGACACCGTCAGCTTAGAATTATAGGCATATATGCCGTTTCCGTATAATTCAACAGGATTACCATATACATTTGTGGCAAAAAACGATTCTCCGCCATCAAAATAAAACAAGCCTATGAGCGCTGAAATAATTGCACAGGATGCAAGAATTATACATAACCATTTTTCGGTTTTAATGTTCATCATATCCTATAGCCCCTTCAAATACTCAATAATCGGCTCGGCATACTCCCTCCCCGAAATATCATAAGATTCCTTAATTGCCTGTGCAAAGCCCTCCTCATAGCTGTCCTTATCCTTTTTCTTATCAAGCATAACAGCTACCATTTTCATAATAAGCTTATCAGGCAGCTGCATATTTTCATAATTAATTCCGCTCTGCATATAAAAATACGGAATATGCTCCAACTCCTCCGATGTCAAATTATTCTTCCACATCTCCTCTAACACCTCACCTGATGAAGCATTCGGAGTTCCACCTGTAGCAAAAATAACAAATTTCTCAGTCTTACTCTTATTAAACACCTCTTTTGCCTTCTTAAGCCCATTTACCATTCCGGCATGCAAACCACCGCCAAATACAAAAACATCATAATCCGACACAATCTCCGGTGTGATACTCTTAAAATCCATAAGTGTACACTCCACCTCTTTTGCAATCATTTCCGCGTATTTTTTTGTAAAACCTGTTTTACTCTTGTATGCTGCTAATATTTTCATAAGCCCCTCCTATAAATTCTTCAAATTATCTTCCATCTGCATAATAGTCTGTATGGTTATTCCAAGCTGCTCCTTAGAAATCCCCTTAAACATAAGCTCCACAGCCCTACCGCTCTTCTCATCATTTGCATTACAGAAATCAATGCATTTCTTAGTAAGCTGAACCCTCTGCTTTCTCTTATCATTTAAATCCGTAGAAATATCTACAAAGCCCTTCTTCTCAAGCTTTAGAAGAATCTGCTTAACATTCTGATGGGAGCTTCCCAATATGCTCGCCAGCTCCTTTATGGTCGGGCTCTCCTTACAAAGATTAATACAGATAATGGCAAAAAACTGCTTCCAGCTTATTTCTCCAATCATTTTATCCGCCACAGCCTGAAATCTGTTGTCAAAAGCACTCAGGAGTCCAAGCAGAAAGTATGAGGACTCTGTCTGGCTGAAATCTACATTTTCGTGATGTATTACTTCGTTGAAATTCATAGTTGCCTCCACATTAGGTAATATGTTACACATTAAAAGTAACATATTACCTAGTTTGTGTCAAATGGTTTTTACCAAGAAATAAAAGTTATATGAAATACAAAAAATGCCGTCCTGTAATCGGTATGATTACAGGGCGACATTTTTTATTACTAATTTTAATACTACTCATATACCTCAAGAAGCATCTGTGTTACACGACCATTTACATCCAAATAATACATTAATTCCGCATTATTCATCTCTTCCTCATCCCATGCTTCAAATTTTTCACTCATCTCAACTGACTTTTGCATAAGCTCTGCATACTCAGTTAATATAGACAAATCTGTAGGATTATTGCTGTATGCTTTCATTACCTCACAATAATTTTCATAAAACTCTTCATAGCTATCCATTGCTTCTTTAAATTCAGGTCTCATTCCCTCTACAAGAGTCACATCCGCTTCTGTAGTTCCTTCATTAGAGTTCTCATTATTGGTAATTTCTGTCTCACTCACTGAACCATTCCCTACATCAGCTTCTTTTTCCTTGATTTGTTCTATATCCTCAATAAAATCAGTTACTTTTTCATAAGCTTTTTCAATATCTTCATCCCACATTTCCCCTTTCATGTCAGACCAAAAATCATATATGTCAGAGCGACAATCCGACCACTCATCATACACCTCTGAACGTGTATCAGACCACCACTCATACTCATTAGAGCGTGCCTCCGACCATTCCTCATATTCGGCATCACCATATGCTTCATCCAAAAGCCCACTATATAAATCATCATAAATATCGTCTAAAATACCATTATAAATCTCATCATATATTTCGTCTGTAGCATCCTCATATATACAATCATATATCTCATCAAAATCATTACGCCTGTCAGCAAATGACTTATCCGATGCCAAAATAATATTTGCATACTCCACACAATATTCCCGTAATCTAATACATATATTTCCTGTTTCAGAATGCACTTTCTCATAAAAGCCTTCAACCATTTCTACATTTTCTAAATACTTTTCATAAGTATCAACACTAACCAATAACGCATCATACTCTTCACATAATGCATCTATTGCAGTTTCTACATCCAATAATACTATTTCCTCCAGCCCATCAAAACTACTATCCTCATCAATATGCTTACTTTCAGCCTGAGTTTCTTCAGTAGTAATTTCTTCTATAGTATCCCCCTTTGTTGTATGCTTCTTTGTTGTTTCTTCCTCCCTAGAGGACACCATATCATTACTACACGCGGCTAGACTAAATATCATCACCATTGCCAATATCATTATAAGTATTTTTCTCATATGCCTCATACTCCTTTATGTACATTTTTTATACTTCTGCATAACCAATTAGCTTATATGCCTTTTTTATTAATATGTCCTTCTTCCTCTGCTCCTCTCTCAAGAATAATACCTGCCTGTCAAGTGCCTCCTTAACCACCACTACCGGAGCATCAATAAGCCCCTGTATTTCTTTAATTGTAAATCCCAGTTGCTGATACAGCTTAATCTGTGCAATCCGCTTTTGAGCCCTCTCATCATATAGCAGATACCCATATTTATTTTTGCGGTTGCAGAAACCAAACCAGCCTTTTCATATCCCTGAACAGCACGTCTGGTTACGCCTAAATCATCACAAAGCTCATGCAAGGTCTTACAACATCTTTCCATATTTCCTCCTTTTTCCAGCCTAAGACTGCACGTTGGGTGCAGTCAAAGATTTTTTTACTGACAGCAATAATCAAATTGCTGCTCATAACAGGAGTTGTTTTTTTCGCGAATTATGGAGTTTTATAAAAAAAGAGGATGCCCTTCCATGATGTAAAATTCATGGTTATGAACATCCTCGATAATACTTGCAATTCTTAAGCAGAAACATTCTGTTCTATTTCAGATATTTTCTTTGCCTTTCTCTTCTCAATAAATAACCAAATGGCACCTGCAAAAATAATCACTCCGACAATATACACCAGATACCTAACTATTCCCCAGCCATAAGAGCTGCTTGGAAGAACTCCCCTATCCTCAAAATCGAAGCAGATAAGCTTGAATGCTCCCATTGCCAATAAATTAAAAATTATGGTTCCGACAGGCTTTTTAGCCAAGGACATCAGCAGCGTAAATACTGATAGTCCTGCAAAAATGCCTATAATCACAACGCAAACCATACTAATTTCCTTATGAATTCCCTGACTCACAAGCTCAGCATACATCCTTCAAAATTCAAATAAAGATATATCCACAGCATCAGCGTTTGTCATACCTATTTCTTCCACATACATATTATCTTTATACTTCTTAAGGCTTTCTTCGTAATCCTTTGTAGCTGAAGCAAATGGCAGGAACAACATAAGCAGTAACAGTATTGCTCCTATAATTGTTATAAACACTGGCAATTTTCTTAGATTGGTGATTTTGGTCTTACTCATTTTAATTCCTCCCTATCTTGGTAAATTATTATATTGTCAGCTTATGACTGCCCCTTGCGTGCAGTCAAAGACTTTCTTCATTGTCCCCAATTATAATTTCCCCTTTTCTAACACCAGTAACTGTATACCGTCAAGTATTTTTTAAACATTTTTTCGTTATGTTTTTTATTTTTTTCATTTTGTTTTTTTGAATTTGCTTTTAATTTCTCCAACTATTCTTATAGCAAAAAGTAACTCCATAGTCTTTTCCTTTTATAGAAAAATGCCGCTCCATAACTATTCTTAGCTACAGAGCGGCACACTACTATTTTCTATTTAATTTTCCTAAAACAATTCCGAATAACTCCCCAAACGATAAAGCATTAAAACAAGCACATCATTAATTATCTCATATACCAGCAGCAAATCCGGCTCAATATGACATTCTCAACATCCCTTTTCATGATTCTAAAGCCTTTTTCAACTCCTCCATATTGTTATATCCATTAACATTGGCATCATTAGCTATTTTTCTCCCTTCTTCAATAGCTGCCATGGTTACTGCATTAGGTGTATTAAGCTTTAATTCAAAAGGAATGCCATTACTTCTGATAGTCTGTCTCAAAAACATATTAACTGCCGTTGTCATATTATAACACATTATATGCACATCTACAACACATTATGCACATTTTGCACGAATCACACACTCCCGTCACCCAGCATGATATATCCTAGCCACAGCCTCCTCAATATCCGGTTCCTCCACCGTCAAATCCACAATATCAAGCTCCTTAGACAACTCCCCAATAACCTCCGAAGCCGTATACTTGTGATGGTCAAATCTGCATACAATATTATTGTCCTTAACCGATACCAGCTCCACCTTATCGCACTTAAGCCCAAGGCTTCCCTTATTTTCCTTTTCAGCCACAACCAGCTTCATAATTCTATACGGAGCCATATCCCTTACTATCTCATCAATCGGACCATCTCTTACAATCACACCATCATTAATAACAATCAGACGATTGCACAGCTTAGACACATCCTCCAAATCGTGGCTTGTAAGAATAACCGTAACGCCTCTTCTTTTATTTATTTCAAGAATAAATTCCCTGACTGCCTTTTTCGCATCAATATCCAGTCCGATGGTTGGCTCATCAAGAAAAAGAATATCCGGTGAATGAAGCATGGCAGCTGCCAGCTCGCCCCTCATTCTCTGACCAAGGGATAACTGTCGTACAGGAATGTCAATAAAGCCTGTAAGTCCCAGTACCTCCACCAGCTCCTCGAGATTTTTCCTGTATTCAGCCTCAGGAACTCTATAGATTCTTCTTAACAACTCAAAGGATTCTCCAAGTCTTAAATCCCAGTTAAGCTGCGACCTCTGACCGAATACAACGCCCAGCTTCTGTACCACCTGCTTGCGGTGTGTTTGAGGAGACAAGCCGCCGATTGTAATGGTTCCTGAGGTCGGTGTCATTATTCCACTCATCATTTTGATAGTGGTACTCTTTCCGGCTCCGTTAGGACCTATGTAGCCTACAATTTCACCCTTTTTTATGGTGAAGCTCACATCCTTTACTGCGTGGATTGTTGCCTTACGACTGTAGAAAAGATTCTTAATAATTCCCTTAAAGCCCTTATCCTTTTTTACTATTTTATAA
The DNA here is from genome assembly GCA_045542475.1 of Lachnospiraceae bacterium. Classification (GTDB taxonomy): domain Bacteria; phylum Bacillota; class Clostridia; order Lachnospirales; family Lachnospiraceae; genus CAG-882. The sequence goes on from JAZQLB010000151.1 coordinate 8,109, forward strand.
TCCTTACATATGTTCTTAAGTATGATTTCACTCATTTTATGACCCTGCACTTTCGTATTTATATTTTAAAGCAAAGTTAAAGAACCATTTCGCTATCATAAAGCATATAATTCCCACTACAAGACTTAATACCGGCAATTCAATCGGTATCGGCAAACTGTAATTAATTCCTGTATCCAGATTAAGCAGACCACATACAGGATAGAAGGTTATGAAGCCCACCGGGATAATAAATGAGAATATCCCCCTAAGTATTGTCGGATATATTGTCATTGGATAAGAAGTCATTTTATCAATAATCGTAAGATTAAGTGCGGTCAGAAATGAACTCTTTTTTGTCCAGAACGCAATACATCCCGTAATGGAATATATGGCAAACGATATGAGCGTTCCGCCCACGATTATCATCAGCACCGACACTATATTGATAAATGTCCACGCAAAATCCAGCAGATAACACCCATACCCAAACAAAACAACCGCCGGTATCAGACTCCACACTCCACAGATATTGACATTAATCGTTATAAATTGAATAAATACATCCATAGGTCTAAGCAACAACCTGTCAAAATCACCATGCACCACATAATCATCAATATATCTGGTCTGAATAAAGAACAAATCCTGAAATCCATGACTAAACATAGACAAGCCATAAAGAAACGCAATCTGCCCAAGGCTCCACCCGTTAATATCACCGTTCTGGTCAGTAATTAATTTAAGCACATAATACCCTGAAAAGGAGCTTAACGGAATCATAATAAGCCAGCTTATCTGATAGGATATGTACTCCATTTCTCTTTTCATGCCTATTTTGTAGGTATATGCTATTACAGACAAATAATGTTTTAACGTACTTATAATACCACCCATCTGTCTAACCTCCCTGTACCAGAATATTTTTACGGATTTTGCTCCACAAAAAGCTCAGAACACCGAATAACAATGCAATCCAGACTATCTGTATAATAATCTGCTCAATACCCTCTTCCCATGTAATCTTACCAACATACAATGCCAGCGGTGTCTGATATGTATACTGAAATGGAAGCCACGCAAGAACTCTTTGCATTGGTTCCGGAAAGAAATATAACGGAACCAGATTACCTGAAAGTATAGATATCAGTGTACTCATTGCCCAAGTCAGATTGCCAAGCTCCATTGCCCAGAATGCAAAGGCTCCCGTTATGGCAAATAAAAGCCATGTGATCACATATCCTGCCACTATGCTTATCAGACACAAAATGAAATTCGCCGTATTTACCGGCAGCATAATTCCAAAGGTTATTCCACCAAGAAGCACCGTTGGAATAAAACGCATCACAATATTAACCACCATACTGCCCACGTCCTGTGAAAAATACATACCCATCAGATTACATGGTCTAATTAATTCCACCGCAATATCGCCCTTTACTACGCCCCTGCGAATCTCATTCTGTACCTGTGTAGTAAAAATTATGGACAAACCTGCTGCCAGTATAGTCCATGTAATCATCTGCTCCTTTGACATTCCCTTAATGCTTGCCTTGCTGGCATATACGCACTGCCATAGAAACACCGTGGCTACTATCTGAATATATCTGGCAAGCAGCGTGGCAAATACCTCAAAACGATAGGTAAGTCCCACCAAAATCTGCGTTTTTGCTTTGTATAAATACGCTCCCACTATAATGCCTCCTTTTTTATAACCTTCTGAACAGAATAAGAGTACTCTTAACTCTTTTTCCGTCTCCTTTTATCTCCATATTACCTTCGTAAGCTTCCACAATAGCTCTGACATTTTTAAGCCCCAGACCATGATTATTGCCATCCCCCTTAGTGGTTCTAAGCTCCGAAATCTCTCCAACTATCACCCTGTCTGAGGAATTCTCTATCTCAATAAGCATCCTGTGCTCATTTCCCTGAATAACCAAATCCACATATCTGTATTGTTCCTCCATATGTATGGCTGCCTCGACTGCATTATCAAGCAGATTTCCAAGCAAATGGCATAGGTCTCTTTCATTAATCCCGGAAAAATCCGTTATAATCTTACAGCTAATCTGTACCCTGTGCTTTCTGGCTCTCTGAAAAAGCCTGTTAAGCAGAGTGCTTATAACTGCGCTGTCAGTCTGAATAATTGGTGGAATTTTATCCAGAGCTTCCCCCTCCGAATTAAGATATTTCTTTGCCTCGTCAATACGTCCCTGCTCTAAAAGCCCGTCAATTATCATATAGCTGTTACGCATATCGTGTCTGATTCTTCTTAGCTCGTCATAGACCTCCGCCATCTCTGTGTACTGCTTTTCCTGAAACTCCATGTTTTCTTTATGCGCAGTCATCTCAATAAGCTGTTTTTCCTTATCCTTCTGCTGCCTCTGATACACCCTTGCTCTATCTAATATAAACTTCTGCATTACCACACAAAAAGCAGCTCCAAACAGCATATATCCTCTATGAATATTTTCTTTTCCACTTGTAAAAATCAAACCGCCAAGCTCGTATATCCATTCATAAAACGAAGTTCCTATAAATCCAAGCCCCAGTATAACAAGCTGATAATTTAATGCCTTTTTGGGCTTAATCTCTGACACCAGCATAACAAAAAGAAAACCGCATAATATATTCGCTGCCAAAATAATCAGACTGTTATACACAGGAGCTGCTATTAGCAGCCATATAATCAACAATGCCCACAAAAATACTCCTATACACAAAGCCAAAGATTTCTTATATCTGTACAGCCGCCAGTCAAGCTCTCCATACAACCATCCGATATACACAAGCATTGAACCGCACCATAACAGTACGCTACTTAAAACTTCCATTACTGCTCCTATTTACTATAATTAAGATACTGATTTCCAATCAGCTCCTTATAGGTTCTTCCAATCTCCAAAATCTCTCCCGTGGAGATATACACACCATTTTCCTTATAATTAATACTGGTTATGTGCTGCATATTAACCAGCAGACTTCTGTGAATCCTAAGAAAACCAAGCTCTCCAAGAGCATTTGCCGCCTCCTTCATGGTCTGTCTAACCTTAATTCTTCTGTTTCCCGTTAAAATATACTGCATATAATTTTTTTCGCTGATTATATACACAATCTCCCTAATTCTAACCCTCTCCTGTAAATGATAGGCGGTCTCAAGTGCCAACACCTGCTCCTGCACAAAATGCTTTGCGAGCCTTTTTATAACCTCCGCCATATCCTTTCTTATAAGCTCGTCCGTTCTTTTCCTTATAAAGGAGTACGGCTCGTACTCAAATATCTGATATACCAGCTCCTCCTGAGAGGTTACAAATATTAAAAATACCTTATCACGCTTGCTTCGGATATGATGAGCCACCGTAAAACCATCCACCTGCGGCATAAAAATATCCAGAAATACAATATCGTAGCTCTCTTTATCATACTCCTTAAGCAGCTCACCGCCATCTAAAAAGATGTCAACACTGCTATCAAGAGAATTCTCCACGCAAAGCTCCTTAACTATCATTTTTAGTTTTTCAAGCATCAGCTCATTATCATCACATACTGCTATTCTTAACACACTCTTCCACCTCACGAAATTTATTATATAAAAATATATCCGCCTTAACAATATTGGTGGGACGAAAATGTGGTTTTAGGGACGAAAAAAGGCTAAAGGTGTTAGTTACCTTTTAGCCTTGATTCATTAATGTCTATCCATAAATCTGGCAAATGCCGTTGCCGCATCCTCAACATTACCAACACAACTGATAACCTCATCCGCCTCCCCAGCAAACACCTTCGCTCCCAGCTTCTCCATCTCGGCTCTGTCCCTAAAGCCCCACTCAACCATTATAAGTCTCATTCCGGCATTCCAGGCAGTCTGTATATCTACCTCTGAATCTCCCACATATACAGCATGTGCCGCATCAGAGTCAAGCTCCTTTAAGGCTTCCATAACCATATCCGGTGCCGGCTTTTTGCTTACGCCCTCATGCTCTCCTATTGCCACCTGAATATAGTAACTAAAGAAATGCTTGTTTAAATCCTTAACCGCCTTATCGAATTTATTAGATACTATACCCAGCTTATAGCCCTTTGCCTTAAGATTAGCAAGCATATCTAAAATTCCCTCATAAGGTGCTGTTTTTTCAAGGCTATGTGCAGCATAGAACTCTCTGTACTCATTTAGCATATCGTTTATTTTTTCTGCCGAAGTACCGGGAACTACTGCCCTTTCCATAAGCCTTGCTACGCCATTTCCAACAAATGCCCTTACCTCCTCTAAGGTTCTTACAGGCATATTTTCCTTAGCTAGAACATAGTTTACTGCATCTGCAAGGTCCTCAAGTGTATTAAGCAAGGTTCCGTCAAGGTCAAAAATTACTGTATCTATTTTCGGAAGGAATATATCCATCAAATCAGCCGGCTTTTCTATAGTCATATAAGGCTCCATAACCTGACCAAGCCCGTAACTTGCATATATCATAGGAATTCCCGCAAGCCTGCAGGCTTCTGCATCGCCCTGAGTGTCGCCAATGTATATGGCATCAGTTATATTGTTACGCTCCATCAGCCTGCTTATGGTTACATTTTTCGGTGCATTAGTATCGCCAAAGCACATCCAGTCCGTAAAATACTGTCCTATTCCCGTAGCCTCAAACAAGGTCTCAATATATCCACTCTGGGCGTTGGTCACGATATATAATGGATATACCTCATACAATGCTTTAATTGTATCCAACATACCTTCGTATAATGCAGGCTTATATTTAAGAAGATATTCATTCTGCCTTACATAGATAAGCTCTCTTATTCTTGCAAACTCATCCTCCGCTACTCCCGGATATAATGTGTTAAATATCTCTGTCATGGTCTTTCCAAAGAGACTTCCCAGTCTCGCCGCATCAAAGGTAATTTCCCAATCTGTGTTTTCCCTGATTACATCTGCCCATGCCATGGCTACTTCCTTACGCACATCCCATAATGTTCCATCTATGTCAAAAATAATTGCTTTCATAATATGCCTCCGTGTTTATTTGATTTCTCTATCTGTTACAAACATTAATTTCATTCTATTTATTTTATGGCAATAGAGGATTAAATTCAAGCTAATTACTGATTTTATACATCTAGTTTCCAACCAATACCATTATTATACATAATAGCAATGAAAAGGGTCTTTAAAATACAAATTTCTCTGAACAATCATCGAAATTATATTTTAAAGACCCTGCTATGCTATTAAAAATCTCTAGAAGGTGTGCTACTGTTTATCAGCCACCCTTTCCAAAGCCGCCCTCTCCATCTCCATAGTCCTCGTCAAAATGATACATCTTATATGTGTAATTATAGCTTGCTCTTGGTGTCGATGCCTTTGCTGCTTCAATAGTGAATTTTGCAACATAATCATATTCATTAACCATAAGTGAAATACATTCATCATCTAAGAATGTCATCTCAAGCATATATGAAGCATCATCCCATTGGTCACTGGAAGAAATGAAAACTGTATCACCCTCCTGTTCAATATAATCCGCATTTATATACAAGCTAACCTCATCAGTGTATACGTTGACACTACCATAAAAGCAATCATACAAATCAAGACTTATACTATTATCGTAATTATAATTGCCATCCTTACAATATAAACCATTTTTATCAGCCAGATATGCCAAAACAGCATTACGCTTTATTACCTCTTCTTCCGGTAAAGGCTTTGAATAATAATATCTGGAATAATAATCTACAAAAGAATGCTTTCCTGCTATCTCATAATCTATTCCGCCGTCTTGGTATGGCTCCGGGTCATCTATTCTTTCATTATTATAGAACATATGCCCATATCTGGTCATGTTATAATAATCCATCTCTTCCTCTACCATATCGGCAATTTCTTCACTATCAAATACCATCACGGTAGAAGGCTGATACCCATAACCATCATCGTCATACGGATATAATATATACTCCGCAAACGGAACTTCCAGCCAGCTGTAATCATTTTCATAATATTGATATACAATTTCGTAGCACTCATAGTCCATATCCTTAAGTAAAAGCTCTTTAATACCTTCATCTACCGGTATTGCTCCCCATTCGCCCAAACCATCATAGTCAACATAGGAAAGTCCAGGCAAACCATTGACAACCTGCTCGCGAGCCATCTCTCCATCAACGTCATCATACTCATCGTCCGGCGTACCATTATCATAGTTCCACTCGTATTTCCCTATCCAAAGAGAACCTGCTCCATCCGTAAATGTCACTCCTTCATCATCACTACTCATCTGTTCTGCGGTAAAAGTCGTAACCTCCATACCATTATAGAAAATTACCTTATCCTGGTATACTTCCAAATAAGTATAATCGTTACTATATGAAGTGTAGCTGCCTACCAATATATCTTGAATAAAGCTTTCAATAGAAGGCTCTTCCAAGAAAACCGGCTCTGCCAGCAAGGAAATTACAGCCTCTGTTACTTCTTCTGTTACAGCTTGCGTGGTCTCCGTTACCGCCTCTGTTGTCTTGGTTACTTCCTCTGTGGTAGTCTCTGTCTCTGCCTCGGTAGTATTTGCCTCAGTAGTCTCTGCCTCCGTAGTCTCTTTAATGGTATCCTTCTCCACCTGCGTTGTCGTGTTAGCTGCCTCTTCCTTATCCCCACTATTGCAGCCAGCAAGAGCAAGCGATAATAAAAAGCATGAAGCTAATAAAACTGAATTGATTTTTTTCTTCATTATTCAAACACCTGCTTTCGTAAAACTAATTAATATATCAATGTATACAAGACTATTTAGTAATAAGTATCTTTCTGTTTCGCTCTTCAAAAAGACGTTCAAGCTTCTTAATTAAAGCCGGTACATTTTCCATATCTCCATTATCCAAAAGCTCTTTAAGCTCCATTACGGCATCACTTATCATATTTTCTTCCCTTGCAACAAAGCTGTTTGCCATAGGGTCAGAATACTTAACAGTTTCGTAAAGCTTCTTAAGCTGCTTTTTGATACCGTCATCCGTACAATCGCCAATAAGTAATTCAATATCTATAGCGATTCCCTGTATAAACACCACCTTTGACTTAATATTATTAGAACGCTCCTTAAAGGCAGTCTTTCCTATCTGTGAAAAAACAATACCAATAATATACACACCAAGCAAAATTGCCTGAAGCACTATTACCAGCTTAATGCTTACAACATTTCTTGCCAGAATAAATATTGTACTTAATACAAATTCAACACCAACAAATATCGGAGAATACAACACCAAAGGAATATTCATAAAGGACTTTTCCTTTGTCTGAGCCGCAAAAACTGATGTTATTCCTGCATTAATAAGATATATTCCTGTCATAAATGCATAGTTTGTCCAGAACACCGCATTAAAGTCCTTCACCACCATAAAGACAACTAAATTATATAATGCCAAAATTACTAAATATATTAGTCCTGTGTATATGCTGTTTTTCTTCATCCGTAAAATTCCACCTCTCTGTTCTACAACCTATATCCTTCTAGCTTTTTTATGTTTTCATCATCCAGTTTATTCCATTGCTTATTATCAATCTTCTGAAAAACAAAAGCCGGATTTTGGTTCATATCACAATACTTCTTATAAATTTCTTCCCATTTTCTATCATACTCAGCTCTGTTATCTTTTATATTTCTAATGCATTTTGTTCTTAGTCTAACCAATTCTCCTTTCTTTGACTTAGCTATAATGCCTCCTCTGATATACAACAAAATAAAAAGAACCAAGAATTGCCCAACAGCACTTATTGCCAGCTGAACCCAAAACTCTGAAACCCCTACCCTAGCCATTTCGTAGACATTTTCATACATCCAGCCCTGCTCCCCAAACCTATGTAAAATGTAGCTACCACTTACAAAGCTTATAACAAATAAAATGCCTATCTTTTTGCCTCCAGTATTATTCCAGTAACAGATTTTAAAATTATTAACAATATGTATTATAGGCGCAATGTATAAAAGATATACCATCCCCAACATATGTAGCGTACTATATCTGTTATATTTATCATAATCAAAAAAATAAACACATAAGCAATATACTCCTACAAGAATTAAATTTAAAATTATGTTCTTCCAATCTAATAAATAATCGCGGTATTTATTGTATAAAGCATTAAACTTATTTAATGATTCTTTCTGTCCGACAGCTTTACTATTCTCACGATATTCTTGATCCAGCTTATCCGTTTCTACCCTATATCCATTTGCTATATTAAAATTAGCTTCACAGACCTTTGCAATCTCTTCATATAACTGCTTTTCTTCCGGTGATGCCAGTCTCATGGCAGCTCTATAATCATTAGTACCTGACAATCTGAGTATGGAGCTTTTTACCCCCTCCTCAGTTATACTCTTTGAAGCTAACAGACGGCACCAATATGCATCAGCACTTTCATAGCCACCTTTAATAGCCGTATTTAAAGAAGCAATAGCATCATTAAAATGCCCTTTCTTATACTGCTCCCTACCTATAAAATAATAGCCCTCCATTTCCTTTTTGTGATTCTCGCGACACGCCTGAACAAAGGAGCTATATCTGATTCTTTCTTCATCCGTTGCAAAATTAACTGCACGGATATAGTCATCATCGTTTTCAAAGGACAAGGTCATCCCACGAAGCAGTTCTTCATCCTTAATCATGTTCTTAGCTAATAATCTTCCCCAGAACGCTGCTGAATATCGTGGATTAATTTTGATTGCTTCAGAAAAATCACGATTCGCTTCCGTAAATCTTCCTGACCTAAGCATTACCATAGCATTTTCATACCAACCAACTGCCTTATCACTATCAGAAAAGATTCCCTTGCTTGCCATGAACTGTTCCATCTGCTGCTGTGCTTCACGTTCCTTACGCTTTTCGATGGCTTCTCCAAGGAAATTATCAATATTCTTCTTAACATCCTCTAAGAAGGTCATACTGTCAAGTTTTGCAAACTGCATGGTATTAAGCTCGTATGGTACATCCTCTTCTGACATACCCTTTATGGCTACTATGATTTTCTTTCTGTCACCCTTTAGGCGCATGTCATTAAATCTTCGCCATTCATTTCTTACCCACTTAGCCTGCATGTATTCCTTTTTGGTTCCTACAAGAATCATAACCTTGGCACTCTTTAAGGCTGCATATATGTAAGGCTCATAATCCTCACCAAGCTTATCTCTTAATGTTACCTTAGAGAAGAATACCTTATAGCCCTTAAGCACAAGCTCATTGTACAAGACATTTGCTGCCTTGCTGTCCTCGGTCTCATTTCTTGTCTCGTCATCCTTATCCTTAAAACTGATAAAAATGTCGTATGGGTCTTCATTCTTTACAATACTGAGTATCTTACGCTGAATAACATCAATATGCTCTGCCTGCTGCTTATAATATTCCAGATTCTGAGCATTATCCGCATGCTCACAGGCAAGCTTAAAATCAACATCATCCATAATGGATTTTTCGATGGTTCTGTGACAGGTTGGCTTATAATCTCCGTCCCTGTCCATAACCTCTTCAATTCCGTAACGACATAAAACTCTTCCCCAATAAGCCTCTGCCTCATCAGGATTCTCATCTATTATTGAATCATACAGTCTTGCCGCTTCATCAAAATTAGCATTTTCTCTTCTGTATTTATTTGCCCTGTTGTACTTCTCATCAAATTTCTTCGGTATTGGCTGTCTGGTACGACAGGACGTACATCTGCCTATTCCCTCTTCTACAATTTCCAGTTCTCCGCCACAATTTTTACATTCAAATGAAATCGCCATATCTTATCCTCCGTATTATTACTCTGCTTTTGTGCCACACTTCATACAAAAACAGGCTTCATTGTCAAGCTCGTTACCACATTGCTTACATATCCTCTTAGTGTCAAATTTATGTCCGCAATACATACAGAATGCTGCCTTTGGAATAATTTTCTTACACTCAGGACATTCACACATATCCTTGGCAATCACCTTTTCGCCACACTTAAAACAAAAAGCCGCATCCTTTGGTAAAACACTGTTGCACTTACTGCATACTATAGTTTCATTATCTGCTGCCACAGTATTCTGAACATCGCTTTGAACATTATTCTGTGCATTGCTCTGAACATTATTTTGAACATCACTCTGTGTTCCGTTAAGTGCCGCTGCCGTCATCATGCTAACCTTATTTCCAAGCGAGTCTCCGATTCCCGTTATCATTCCAAGTCCAATACCAAGATTAGAGTATTGTCCTATTGCATCATTAGCAGCTACCGTTTCTGCCACATCAAATGAACGCTCCTGCTGATATGTATAGCCTTCCTGCTGCCTCTTAATCGCCTGACCTCTCGATTCAATAATAACTCTCTCTGCTTCAGCCTGTGCCTTAATATTAAGCATGTCCTGTTCGAGCTTAACATTCTGAAGCTCGATGGTTCCGAACTTAATTCGCTTATACTGCTCGTAGTTCTGTTCGCCCTCCGGTCTCTTTATAGAGATAACCATGAATTTCTCAAGCTGAACACCGTAATCAAGAAACTCTTCTTCGATTACACCCTTTAAGCCTTCACTTAACTCATCCAGATATTCATCCACAAGGAAGATACTTATCTGCTTCTCACGCATTGTTCTGGCAATATTTGCCTTTACCTTAGAAACAACAATACCAAAGAAATAATCAACCAGCTGCTCCTGAGAAAATCCATTCTCAGTACCTATCAGCTTGAGCAATAATTTTCGCGAGTTCTCTACTCTAATGCTCATCTCACCTCTGGCACCAATCTTAAACGGAACCAGCTGACCGCCTATATCCTCATTAAAATAGAAGGTCTCCGGAGTTCCCCACTTAATAGCCATTTGCTCTACTTTATTAATAAAGTACACTTCACAATGGAAAGGATTCTTATCGTTGGTAAGCCTGTTAAGAAACTTTGTAATCAATGGAATATTTTCCGTTTCAAGGGTATGTCTTCCCGGTCCAAAGGTATCCAAAGCCTGACCATTAAGGAAAAAAATTGCTTCCTGCGACTGATGTACAATCAACTGCGTATTATTGTTAAAATCCTCAATTGGGTGCTTCCATATTAATGTTTTATTGTCTCCCTCATATTTCAATACGTCTGCAATATTCATCGTATAATCTCCTTTTTATTTAATAAAAATCTACACACAACTTCTGTAATAAAACACAAAACACCTTTGAATGTATATACACA
>JAZQLB010000152.1:0-4168 GCA_045542475.1 Lachnospiraceae bacterium
ATGACAGGGATTACAAGGCCCTTATTATGGCTGCTCTTATCAGAAGAAAATGCAGTAAGGCGGTTAAGAAAAATCCTCGTCAGGCAAAAGCTATCAAGCAGTATATTGTAGAGAATAAGGCTTGTGAAAATGCAGGTGAAAAGGATTTTGACAAGGTGGCAGGCTGTACAGGTAGAATGCTTGCGGAGCTGTTTGACTATAAGGGAGACGAGTGGTCAGGTTATCTTCGCAGTATGGGCTTTTATCTTGGTAAATATATTTATCTTATGGATGCTTATGATGACCTTGATGATGATATAAAATCAGGTAATTATAATCCTATGAAGCAGCTTGCAAAGCATCCGGATAGAGATAAGCAGATTTATGATATGCTTGGAATGATGGCGGCGGCAGCCACGGCGTGGTTTGAGAAGCTTCCAATCCTTATGAATGCAGACATAATCAGAAATATATTATATTCAGGAATGTGGTCAGCATATAATAAGAAAATAAATAAAACCAAAGAGGATAAAGATACATGCAGGAATGTATGTGGAAAGGATATTGCTTGTGAGAGATCCTTATAGTGTGTTAGGTGTTTCACCTAACGATTCAGATGAAGATATAAAAAAAGCATATAGAAAACTAAGTCGTAAATATCATCCGGACGCTAATATTAATAATCCGAATAAAGCAGCGGCTGAAGAGAAATTCAAGGAAGTTCAGGCTGCCTATGACCAGATTATGAAGGCAAAGGAGAATGGTACCTCAGCCTATGGCTATGATGACAGAGCCTATGGAAGAGGGGGGTATAGTGGTAATCCTTATGGGGATTTTGGAGGATTTGGTGGTTTCGGAGGCTTTGGAGGCTTTAATGGCTATGGAGGAGCGTATCAGAATGCCAGGCGAACCTCTGCTGACCCGGAGACACAGCGTTTTAATGCTGCGATGGATTATATAAGCCACGGCTATTATAAGGAAGCTATGAATGTCCTTAATGACATGGGTAATCATAATGCACGCTGGTATTATCTTCATGCTTTGGCTAACAGAGGGCTTGGTAATAATGTGAATGCCAAGGCGGATGCTGCAAGGGCTCATCAGTTAGAGCCGGATAATATGGAATATGCCCAGCTGGTATCAGCACTGGAGAATGGAACCGACTGGTATTACAATACAGGGCGTAGATATGGTGGACAGGTATATAACCTTAATAATTGTTCGGGCTGTATGGCAGAGATATGCTGTATGAATATGATATGTAACGGCTGTTGTTGCTGTTAATGGACAGGGTGTGTAGTACACAGGGAGGTATTGCACCCTGTTTTTAATATGGTATGCCCACAAGATAAAAAATCCGTCGCTTTTTGCGATATTTAACAGTTGAACTTATTACACAAATAGATTAATATTACATTTGGCTTAAGTTTTAAATACTCCCGACAAAAGGAGAGATACCATGATTAAAAAAGCAGAAGAATATATATACAGCATTCCTAAATTTGCAGCAAAGACATCCTTAGACAATACAAGACAGCTTCTTAATGAGCTGGGGGTCAGCGAGAAGGGCATGAAAATAATCCATGTTGCAGGAACCAATGGTAAGGGCTCAGTATGTGCATACTTATCAACAGCACTTGTATGTGCAGGAAAGAAAACGGGGCTTTTTACCTCACCACATCTGGTTAAGATTAACGAGAGAATCAGAATAAATAATATTTCTGTATCGGATGGGATGTTTTTGGAGGCGTATGCCAGAGTAAGGGAAGCCGCAGACAATATGGAAAAGGCAGGCTATAAGCATCCGTCCTTTTTTGAGTTTCTGTTTGGAATGGCAATGCTTATTTTTTCATGGGAAAAGGTAGAATATCTGGTGCTTGAAACAGGGCTTGGCGGCAGGCTGGATTCTACTAATGTTTTTAACAAGCCTGTTATGACTGTTATAACAAGTGTAAGTCTTGACCATATGCAGATTTTAGGGGATACACTTGAAGAGATTGCCGCAGAGAAAGCTGGTATTATAAAAAAAGGTGTACCGTTGGTATTTTATGGTGAGGACAAGTGTGTCAGGGCAATTGTTGAAGCTAGGGCAGAGGCAATGAATTCGCCTTATATATGTGTTGATAATTCTAATATTACAGATATTATAAAAAAAGACAAATTTATTGATTTTTCCATAAATAATGAGTATTATTGTAATGAAGGCTTTGGCGTAGATACGCAGGCTCTTTACCAGGTGTATAATGCGGCAGTTGCAGCTACCGTACTTGCAGGGCTTGGAATTGACAAGGAGCATATACATACCGGAATTAAGACCATGTTCTGGGAGGGCAGAATGGAAGAGGTTCTGCCACAGGTGTACGTGGATGGTGCACATAATGAGGATGGTATCAGAAGCTTTATTAAGACCGCAGGGTCCATGAAGGATAGAAGGCATATTCTTATGTTTTCGGCGGTGGCAGATAAGAATTTTGAAGAGATGATTAAGGAAATCTGCCAGTCGGAGGTATTTGATGAATATGTTGTGTGTACTGTTGAGAATGAAAAGAGGGCTATGCCGGCTGTTCATTTTGTAGAGATATTCAAGAGGTATACTAATCAGAAGGTACATCTTGAAGCTACAGCAAAGGGAGCACTTAGTAAGGCATTAGCTTTAAAAACTGATAATGACAGACTGTTTATTGCAGGCTCACTTTATCTTGTAGGTGAGGTGAAAAGCCTTATTAATGCAGAAAATGAGGATTCAGATAATGATTAATTTTGATGATGAGATTAAGAAATTTCAGCCTAGTCAGGAGGTTGACGAGGCTGAGGATGTGATTCAGGGGAATCATGTGGTGGATGTTACGGATATTATTGACCGTATCATTGCAAAGACTGTAGAGAATAATAAGTAAATATATGCCGTTTTTACGGAAGAATTGAGGATATAATGAGATGTTACATGTGTAACAGTCTGCTTGACGATAATGACTACTGTTTAAAATGTGGTGCTGATGTATCGGTATATAAGGTTGTAGTGCGTGCGTCCAATGCATACTATAATCAGGGACTTGAGAGGGCGCAGGTGCGAGACCTTTCAGGTGCTGTACAGAGTCTTAGAACCAGCATCAGTATTAATAAAAATAACATAAAGGCTCGTAATCTTCTTGGTCTTGTGTACTATGAGATGGGTGAGGTTGTGATGGCGCTTACAGAGTGGGTCATCAGTAAAAATATTAAGCCTGAGCGTAATGTTGCCGGAGTGTATATTGATAAGGTTCAGGCAGAGCCAAATAAGCTCGAAGCCATGAATCAGGCTATTAAAAAATTTAATCTGTCTTTGCAGTACGCCAAGGATGGTAACTGCGATATGGCTCTTATCCAGTTGAAAAAGGTTGTGGCAATGAACCATAAGCTTATAAAGGCCGGACTATTGCTGGCACTGCTGTTTATTCGAAGCGGTGAAAAGGAAAGAGCAAGAAAGGCACTTAACAAGGTGCTTGCTATTGACCGTAATAATACTACTGCTCTTAGATATATGGACGAGATTAATGGAACAGGTGTCGCTAAAGAGCGGGATGACGACGGAATTATTAAGAAGAAAAGAAAAACGCAGGTATCTGATAGTGTAAGCGGTCATGATGTTATTCTTCCACCTAATTCCTACAGGGAACCTAGTAGTGGAGTATTTACCGTGCTGAGCATTCTGCTTGGTGTGATTATTGGTGCTGCAATGATATGGTATCTTGTAGTTCCTGCCAAACTATCAAATATTAATTATGATAATAACCAGACTGTGTTGGAGTATAGCGAGCAGCTGGCAGCCAATGCGATAGATATAGCGAATCTTAAGTCTCAGATAGAGGATCTTGAAACAGAAAGGAATAATCTTTCACTTCAATATTCAGGCTCTTCATCAGAGGTTGAGATGTATGTGCTGTTGGTAGAAGCTGCCAATGCGTATGTTAATAATAATTTTGCAGATGCACTGGTAATGCTTGAGGAAATAGATATTGCACTTTTGCCTACCCAGACGGCAAAGGAGGTCTATTCGACCATGCTTGAATACAGCAGTGGTGGAGCGGATCGTTTTAAGGCAACTGGAGTAAAGGCATATATGGACGGCGATTATGAAGGTGCTATCAGTTATCTTGCTGCAGCTACCATATATAATTCGGCAGATGACGAAGCGGCATATTATTTAGGA
>JAZQLB010000153.1:0-9767 GCA_045542475.1 Lachnospiraceae bacterium
AATAAGCTATGAAGCTGCTGCGGAGACTGAATCAGCCATTGCCTGCTATCAGTCTTTCCTTCAGAAGTTCCCGGCGTCAGCTTATTTGCCGGACGTAACTGCACGTCTTAACACTTTGGTGCCACCGGTAACAACCACCCCGGTTCAGGAGGAAACTACCGCCGCACCGGAGGGTACACAGTAGCTATGATATACACACTGCTTTTGCAGGCAGATAAACGAGTTACAGTATATACATTATAGTACTAATTAACATCAAAGAAAAAGCTCATACGAGTTAATACACACCCATGAAATTCATTACTATGTATTTCATGGGTGTTTTATATTATTGCAATATTGTGCACACAGGGTATTAGGATAGGAGATTTTGGTATTCTTATTCTTGTACAAGGAACATCAAAATCCCCTATCCTAATACCCGGCCGGGTGGCAATAACAATATAAAATTATCCAAAACAATAGAAAGGAGTTTCTACATGGAACCATATTACTCAATATCAGACGATTGTCTTCTTTTAACTCTGACAGAAGAGCTGGATCAGCATTTTACTGAGCGGATTCGTGATGAAATCGATAAAATCATAATAAACTGCCGAATACGTTACATAATCTTTGATTTTAAGAATCAGAGCTTTATGGACAGCTCGGGAATAGGCTTTATTATGGGAAGATACAAAAGAATTGCTCTCTATGGCGGCAGAATATATGTGGTGAATCTCGGCAGAAGCCTTGAAAGAATATTTAACATATCAGGTCTGCACAAAATAACAGCCGTACAGGACAGCGTGGATAAAGCATTACTTGAAATTAAAAGGAGGAAAGAAGCATGAGTGAAAATAACAACCATATATACATAGAGATGGATGCCATATCCAGTAATGAATCCTTTGCAAGAGTGTGTATAGCGGCATTTTGTGCCAGACTGGACCCAACACTTGAGGAAATTAATGATATTAAAACGGCGGTATCAGAGGCAGTAACTAATTCAATTGTCCACGGTTATAAAAAACAGGGAGGAATTGTCAGGCTGGAATGCGACATTGACGAGGATGAAGTGACAATTGTAGTAAGTGATGATGGCTGCGGTATTGAAGATGTTAATAAGGCAATGGAGCCGTTGTTTACCACAGGAGCAGAGGATGAGCGTTCGGGAATGGGATTTACCTTTATGGAGATATTTATGGATGAATTAGAGGTTATATCTGAACCGGATAAGGGCACAAAGGTAATTATGAAAAAGAAGATTGTAAAAAAATAGTAAAGATAAGGGTGTGATGCGTATGGATCATACAAAAGAGCTTATCTTTAGGGCACATAATGGTGATAAAAGGGCAAGGGACGAGGTTGTAATGGAGAACATGGGACTTGTCTACAGTATTTCAAAGAGATTTTTCGGGCGTGGCTATGATATGGAGGATATCAATCAGATTGGAACTATCGGACTTATTAAGGCTATTGATAAGTTTGATACGGAATATGATGTTAAATTTTCTACCTATGCAGTTCCAATGATAGCCGGAGAAATTAAGCGTTTTCTTAGAGATGACGGTATGCTTAAGGTCAGCCGTTCCATTAAGGAGAACGGCTACAAAATAAAAAAGGCATCGGAAAGCCTTATCGGAAGTATGGGAAGGGAGGCTACTGTAGAGGAACTGGCAGCTGCCACGGAGTTATCTGTGGAGGATGTGGTGATTGCCCTTGAAGCTAATGGGGATGTGGAGTCCATATATAAAACTGTTTATCAGGGAGATGGCAATGAAATCTATCTGGTGGACAAGGTAACAAACGATAATGCCACATGGCAGGCAAATCAGAACGATAATGAAAAAATGCTTAATAATATATTTCTCGCCCAGCTTTTAAAGGAGCTTAATGAGAATGAAAGGGAGCTTATCGGGTTAAGATATTTTGGAGAGAAAACTCAGACAGAGGTTGCAGCAAGACTTGGCATAAGTCAGGTGCAGGTCAGCCGCATGGAAAAGAAAATACTAACCAGATTAAGGGGGCTTCTAATATAAAAAGAAAAATAATTATCACAGGGAGTATTGTGGCGGTAGTATGTATTTGCTTATATATCTGGAAGGAGTCTGCTGAACATAAGGCTAACTGGGGGCCGGATTATCCTAAGGTTAATCTGGAAAAAATATTGCAAAAGGAAGAATTAAGCAGCGAGGATTATAGTCTTATATTTTATCAGACCGGACTTGGAAAGCAGGGAGTGGATTATCTTCTGGAAAATGATATAGAACGAATATATGATATTCAAAGATATTTTTTTCATAAACCGGAAATTGTGTGTGAAAGAAACAGTATTATATCATGGCAGGAAGGCGTTGTAAGGGATAATGACTATATCTGTGAATTTACGGGGCTTGAAACAGGCGATATATTAATATCGCCTTGTTCCCATGCATATGGCTGGCGCAACGGACATGCTGCAATAGTGGTTGATGGAGAGGCGGGAATAATTCTTGAATCTGCGGTAATGGGAATGGATTCGGCAGTAAACAGTATTAATGTATGGAAAAGCTTTCCAGCATTTATGGTACTCAGGGCTGTTTCGCTTACTATGGAGGAACGGGAGGCGATTGCAGCCTATGCCATGGAGCATTTAAACGGTGTGCCCTATGGTTTTGTGGGGGATATTATATCGGATAATCTGGATGTGGATGTTATTTCCTCAACTCATTGTGCACATCTTGTATGGAGTGCTTATATGCAGTTTGGCTATGATTTAGATTCGGATGGAGGCATAGTGGTAACACCGAGGGATATTGCTAACAGTCTGCTTCTTGAGGTAGTGCAGATATATGGTATTAATCCCGATACACTCTGGCGTGAATAATCCATAAGGATATGCAGATACTACTAAAAAGTGTCAGAGTATATCAGGAGGCATGAAAAATGAATCAGACCGTATATATTAAATGCGATATGTCCAGGCAGGTAAGCCATAAGGATATAGTTATTGGTGATATTGCAAAGGTTTTTTGCGAGGATAAAAGTCTTGCCGCCAAGGTAAAGGCAATAACCGTGGTTAAGCTTAAGGAGGATAAGCATAAGCGTTATGTTGTGTCAGTACTTAAGCTTATTGAGCTTATTATTAAAAACTGCCCGGGAGTTGAGGTGGAAAACGAGGGTGAAAATGATATCGTAGTGGAATATATAAAGACAAAGAATGGTAAGCAGGGCAGTAAGGCAATGGACTATATAAAAACGGCATTTGTCTGTCTTATTGTACTATTTGGAGGCGGATTTGCCATAATGTCCTATAATAATGATACTGATATAAATGGACTTTTTTCCAATGTTTACGAAATGATTCTGGGGCAGGGGGTAGACGGACATATGATTATTGAAATTGCATATTCCGTTGGACTTGCGCTGGGAATTATAGTATTTTACGGACATTTCGGTGACTGGAAGATTGGTAAGGACCCAACACCTATAGAGGTAGAGATGCGTGCCTATGAGGATGAAATTAATACTGCCATAATAAAGCAGAGCGAGAGGGAGGCAGTAGAAATAGATGTGGATTAAGTACGTGCTGCTTGGATTTATCGGGTTATGTAGCGGCGGGTTAGTTGCCACAGGCTATTTTGCCCTTATAACTGCACTTGGTATATTAAATACCTTTGCACAGAGAACCCATACCTCAAAGTATATTACCAGATATGAGGATGCTGTTATGGTTGGAGGTATTTTGAGTACTGTAATATGGGTATTTAACTTAAGCCTCCATAGTGGATATATATGGCTTGATTATGCCCAACTTATTATCTATGGATTTTTTTATGGTATTTTTATCGGAACCCTAATATTTTCGCTTGCTGAGAACCTTAAGGTTCTGCCGATTTTTTTCAGAAGAGCCAAAATTACCAGTGGGCTGGTTGTTATAGTGCTTGCATATGCAGTGGGAAAGGGCATTGGAAATATTATATTCGCACTGTTTAATCTGGGGGCGTAATGGTTATAGGTTGTTTCGATAGTCTCTTGGACTTATTCCCTTATATTCCTTAAAGGTCTTTGAAAAATAGCTGAAGCTGTTAAAACAACATTGTCCGGCAATTTTACCCACGACAAAGAGGTATCTCTTAATGAATATTTCAGGGAGCTTATTGTAAGATGCTTCCAGTTTGGTCTGTTCTGTCCGGTTATGAGGCTTCACGGAGCTGGAAAAAAGCCGGAAAACTATGTGCCTAGACATCCCGGTGTTAAGGAAATCAGTGGCGGAGACAATGAAATCTGGAGTTTTGGAGAGACAAATTATCCTATACTTAAGGATTTAGTTGAACTTAGAAGAAGGCTTAGACCATATATTTTAGAGCAGACTAAAAGAAGAGTATATTTGCCAGAGGGAATCTGGGTAAGAACAACGGATAAAAAAGTGTATACAGGCGGCTGCTTTGTGGAGTGCGGAGCAAAAATCTCTGAATATATTGCCTTTGTGAAAGAGGGAGCTAAGGTTTTGGAGGTATTTTAATAAAAACTGCTATTACCTGTAACTTCTGAAATTACGTCCTTTACATGCAACAACAGAATTATATCTTAAGCCAAGTCTTATAGTATAATATACCATGCATTTGGGTAGTCTATATTATATCAAAGTATTTATTTCGATTGGAGACAAAGATATGGCAGATAAGGAAGAGCTTAAGCAGGAACGGATACAGGAGCGTAACGAAAAGTATAACGAATATGTTGAGCAGGTAACACCTAAGCACAGCTGCTTAAAGAACAGCTTTCATGCATTTTTAGTGGGTGGGGCAATATGTACATTGGGACAGATAATTAATAACATATTTATGAACTGGCATGATAAGGAAACAGCAGCCTCATGGACAACCTTGAGTCTTATTCTTATTAGTGTTATTCTAACCTCGTTAAATATATACCCTCTAATAACCAAGTGGGGAGGAGCCGGTTCGCTGGTGCCTATTACAGGCTTTGCTAACAGTGTGGCGGCTCCGGCTATTGAGTTTAAGAAGGAGGGACAGGTATTTGGTATAGGCTGTAAGATATTTACTATTGCAGGACCTGTTATTTTATATGGAGTATTTAGTTCGTGGGTGTTGGGGCTTGTATATTGGATTATGAAGATTGCAGGGGTAATGTAAAGAGAAGCTGGAGTTAGGCTTATATATTGAAGCAGGCTTGGTAGGAAGTATATCTTAAATGTAAGATGATATTAATCTGACATTTGGAGGTACACTTTATAACAAGCCTGCTTTTGGCTATTAAGGAATAAAATAATATTTTCTGAAAAAAGTTCTTCATAACAAGTTAATAACTTGATAGATTGATAAAATTGTGATATTGTCATATTATAGGTACTATTGGAATGCAAAAGTAGGAGCAACGACATATGAATAAAAGTAATCACGTAAATATTGACTATATAAATTTTGCTAAAATATTTTTTGGTGTTGCTATCTTTTTGATGATGGCCTTTTTGTTTGTGGGAGAGGTCATTTTTCCTGATGAACGTGATATGGGAGAGACTGACTGTCAGATATTTGAGGCACAATGGGAACAGGTGCTTGAGAATGGCGAGAGAATACCCATAGAGGTACCGGGTTCTGTGCCGGCAAAATACGGGGAAGTTATTACAATAGTTACAACTCTTCCTAAGGATTTGAATAATGATGATGTTATAAGCTTTCGACCTATATGGCAGGATGTTGATATATATATTGATGGAGAGCATAGGGTAAGCTATAGTACTGAGGACACCAGACCATTTGGCTTAAATAGTGCATTCAGACATGTTTTTGTGGAACTGAATGAGGAGGATGCAGGGAAAGAGCTGTTTTTCTGTTTTTCAAGTAATTCCAAATATGCAGGTGTAATGCGTACAAGCTATATTGGTGACAGAATTGGCATATGGACGTATTTTATTGAGGAGAATGGTGCCGGCAGTATAATTGCGGTAATGTTATTTCTTCTAAGTCTGGCGTGTATTATTGTATGTGCCATATTTAAGATGGTATATAAAAAAGAACTGCCGCTTATCTATCTTGGCTGGACGATATTTTTATGCTCTACATGGATTCTGTCAGAGAATGAATTCAGACAGCTTATTGTAAAAAATATATCGATTCTGACCAGCTGTACATATTGGAGCTTGATGTTACTGCCCTTCCCGATTATTATATATATTAATGCAATTCAGAATGGATATTATAAAAAGCTTTATTTTATACCTCTGACATATGCAGGAATAATGCTGGCGGTGGGAACGGGGTTACAGATATTTGATAAGATACAGTTTGTACAACAGCTTCCGTTTGTGCATGCGGGACTTATAATGTCCACTATTTTCGTAATTACTACCATTACCATAGATGTATTCACTAAAAGGATTGGTGAGTATCTGCCGGTAAGTATTGGTATATATGGTATGCTTTTTACCGCTGTGGTTGAGATGATATTGTATTATGCTGATTGGGGAGTTTCGTTGGGAACAGTTCTTCTTATCGGCTTAATGTTTCTTCTTATTATGGCGATTATTAAAACCGGGCAGGATTTGCTGCGAGGAGAGAAAAAGAGGCAGCAGGCGGTTATGGCAAAGGAGGCACAGGCGAAGTTCCTTGCCAGCATGTCCCATGAGATTAGAACTCCAATTAATGCTGTTATAGGCATGAATGAAATGATATTAAGAGAGGGCGATAATGAGACAGTTATGGAATATGCCCGTAATATCCAGAGTGCCAGCAATATGCTTTTAGGGCTGGTTAATGATATACTGGATTTTTCAAAGATAGAATCAGGACAGCTTGAGCTGGTAGAAGATAAATACAGTCTTGCACCACTTATTAAGGATGAGGTGCTGTTGTTAAACGCAAGGGCCATAGGCAAGCCCATATCCACACATCTTGATATTAACCCACAGCTTCCATCCATGTATTATGGTGATGAGCTTCGTATTAAACAGGTGCTTACGAATCTGCTATCCAATGCAGTTAAATATACCAAGGAAGGTCAGATTACCTTAAAGGTATCGTATAAAGCTCTTGGTGAGGATATGGCAGAGCTTAGATTTGATGTGATTGATACGGGAGTAGGAATTAAGAAGGAGGACATACCAAAGTTGTTTGACAGCTTTGTCCGCTTTGAGCTTAATAGAAATCGTAATGTGGAGGGTACGGGTCTGGGGCTTAATATTGCAAAGCAGCTTGTGGACTTGATGCAGGGAACTATTGAGGTAGAAAGTGAATATGGTAAGGGCTCTACGTTTACTGTGCGTATACCTCAAAGGATAGTGGATAAGCGGCCTGTAGGAAATATTGGAGCAACCATTTTATCTGCACACAAGGAGGATAAGAAGCATGAGACAGTATTTACTGCACCAGGGGCTAATATATTGGTTGTTGATGATAATGTAATGAATTTGTCAGTTGTTAAGGCGTTACTTAAGAGGACAGAGATTGCAGTTGATACGGCAACAAGCGGTAAAGAGAGTCTGGAGCTTTCAAAGAATAAGCATTATGACATTATTTTGATGGACCATATGATGCCGGAGCTTGACGGTGTTGAGACCTTGAAAAAACTCCGTACTGATTATTCTAACATTAATCAGAGTACCAAGGTTATTGTATTGACCGCTAACGCCATTGCAGGCTGTAGGGAAATGTATTTGGAATACGGTTTTGATGATTATCTGTCAAAACCTATTCAGGCGGATAAGCTTGACGAGGTATTAATGGAATATATTCCAAAGAAGCTTGTACATATGAGTATAGATACAGAGCAAAAAGCTGCTGAACAAAATGAGCATAAGGCTATGGTAGAGAATGCTGTTACCAAACAGTTGATGGAAAAAGGGGAGGAAGAGGCTATGTTATATATTGATAAGGAATTAGGGCTTAAGTATTGTCTGGAATCGGAGGAGATGTATAAGGAATTTATTGAAGCCTTCATTGAGCAGGTAAATGAATATCTTCCGCAGTTGGAGACGGAATTTGCAAACAGTAATTGGGAGCAGTACGGAATTATAGCTCATGCAATTAAGAGCAACGCACTTAATATAGGTGCTGCTAATTTTTCAAAGTATTCGTTACAGCACGAGATGGCAGGTAAGGAAGCTGATGCAGGTTTTATTTTATCTGAATACTCAAAATATGTTACAACACTTAAGAAACTGATTGAAAAGCTGGAGCAGGAAATCAACACTTAAATATTTAAAGGGTATGGGCAGGGAAGAATTAACTTTTCCTGCCCTTTAGCTTTCCAGGAGCCTTTTGGTATACCTGCTTGTACATTTTATAAAAATGTGCATAGCTGTTAAATCCTGCGTTAATACTTGCTTCTAAAAGCGTCTGTCCCTTCTGATGGTAATCCTGTACAAGCAGCAGTCTTTTTTTGATTATGTATTGCTTAATGGTGTGGCCTGTTATTTTTTTGAAAATGCGGCACAGATGGTATTTATCTATGAAGAATCTGTCTGCCAGCATATCAAGGGAAAGAGGCTCTGACAGATTCTCATTAATGTATATTAGTATCTGCTGAAGCAGAGGGTCGGCACTGGCGGGCTCAGTTAAGGGTTCGCCAATATGATTTAACAGATACAGAAACTCAAGCAGTACGCAGTTGGCAATATTATAGGCACCTTCATTAAGGTAGCGGTTCATTTTGATTAATAGCGGATATAGCTCCTGATTGGCAATGCTTGCTGGAATCTGACTTTTTTGTCCGAGGGGTTTTTCACAAAATACCTTTTCAAGCTCATGCACATTATTTTTTTCAAAGTAATCCAGCTTGAGGTGGAGCATAATTCGCTCATAGGGAGCGGAGGATAAAAATACATTGTGGTGCATTTCCATGGGAACTGCCATATATATATCATGGGGATGGGATTCGTATACATTTCCTTCGGCATGAAATTGTGCATTACCTCTTAAAAAAAGCACAATTTCATAGCGGTCATCATGATGATGAAGTCGAAATTCATCATCATTTTTAGGGGCATGGTTTATGCTGTATATAAAATCATAGCCAAAGTGATAATCGTCATCAAGTATATTGGTTATTAGTTTATCTGCCATGTATAATTCTCCTTTTTATTTACTAATATGGTAGCTTAAAAACGCAATAAAAGCAATGTTTTTGCCAATATACAATAAGAAAAATATAAAAAATATAGTATAGTGGATATATAAGCCGTATACCAATTTATCTGCAAAAGGGAGGTAAGAAAATGAGTTTTATAATTAATCAGAGAGAATATGTGGATATATGCTGTTCGGATAATGAGACAGAGGCAGTTAAGCTTGCGGTTATTAATTTGAAAAGGGATTTATACAGGGTGCTTAACTGTAATATCAATATTGATGCAAATGTTCCAAAGAAAAAAATATACATATCTACAATTAATAATTTAGAGGTTGATATGGATACGGACTGTCTTAAGGCTTCAAAGGAAAAATACCATAAAGAAGCATTTTTAATCAGAGAGTCGGATAGTACACTTAGCATTATTGGAACGGACAGACGTGGCACCATATATGGTATATATGATTTTTGTGAAAATGTTCTTGGCGTATCTCCATGGCATTTTTTTGCGGATGTTCCTGTAAGAGAGAAAGCACAGATAGTTTTGGAGGATAATTATGAGCGTTTTGATTATCCATCGGTAGAATACAGAGGAATATTTATCAATGATGAGGAGGAGCTTGAACATTGGGTGCAGCGTTACATGGGCGAGGAAACTATTGGCGTAAAGACCTATGATAAGATTTTTGAGTTGCTTTTACGTCTTAAGTTAA
>JAZQLB010000154.1:0-5717 GCA_045542475.1 Lachnospiraceae bacterium
AAGGAGCTGCATATGCATTGGGAAAATATAGGTATTGTCATAATCTTGTGTTCAATAGTAATAGGACTTCTTCTTGTATATAAAAAGAATCGTGCCATTCGTTCCATTCAGGAGGAAAAAGAAAAATTCTGGGAACGTGAAGCTGCTGCCAACAACACAAGACGTAAGGATATTTCAGGACTTAATTATATTACTATCCCTGTTGACTCCCTGCCCTTTGTTGAAACAGATAATTATGACATTAACGATTACCAGAAAAGACTACGTTCCCTTTCAGAACAAAAGATTCTTAACCTTTCCGGTATATCAAATACGGATTTAAAGCTTGAGTATGGTGTTGCCAACCTAAACCTTTTATCTGAGTACGATGAAAACTGTACCCGCTTGTACACTACGTTAGCAAACCTGGGCTTTCATTTGTCACAAAACGGCTACCATAAGGAGGCTGTTGCGTTCCTTGAATTCGGAATTAATTGTGGCACTGACGTGAGCCGCAACTACTATGTCCTTGCAGATGAGTACCTCGCTGCCGGAGATGTGGATGCTTACAACAGACTACTGGAAAATTCCAGAAAAATCCCATCCCTTATCAAGGATAGTATCGTAAATGAATTAATTAAAAAGTCTTCCATAGGTGGATAAAATAATATCGATTTCCCTTGAAGCCTGATTTTTGGTAAGACTCTCTATCTCCTTATCATAATCAATATTATGCAGCTTGATAAGCTTTTTTAGAAATTCCACCTGCTTCTTGGTTACAGGGCCTTCCTTTTTCACCTGATATATAAGCTCTTTAGGCGCAAACATTTTCTGCCGCTCCTCCGGCTCCATGTCATGCAAAAGTGCCTCTTCATACAGGCAAAAATACAGCCTTGCCGCTGCTGCCGCATCCGAAAACGCCCTGTGTCTTGGCTCCTCTTCTATCCCATAATGAATGCATAGCTTTTCAAGGCTTCTGCTTGGCAGCTCAGAAAGCAGCTTCTTTGATATCTTGTGGGTATCCATTCCTTTTACCATAAAATTAGTTTTCATATTAACAGCATTTCTCTTAATAAAGCTGTAATCAAAGAGAATATTATGTCCAAGGATTGGCAGTTCACCTATAAACTCCAAAAGCCCCGGCAGCACCTCCTCAATAAAAGGAGCCCCCTCCACCATGCTGTCATCAATTCCTGTTATCCCTGTTATTCTCTCAGGTATCAGCATTCTTGGATTAACAAAGCTTTCATAATGCGAAATCCTTTCCCCTGCCACAAATTTAACGGCACCAATCTCTATTATTCTGTCATTTTTCGGGTCAAGACCTGTGGTTTCCAAATCAAGTGCCACAAAATCCTTTATAAGCGCCAGATACCTTATATCTGAAAAATCCATTATCATGCGTATTTCCTCTACTTATCCACATTAATCTTAATTTTTTCACCGGTTTTGCACACATCCCGAAGGAAGCAGCATGCACATTGTGGATTTCTGGCAGTGCATATACTTCTCCCAAGGGTAATAATATGAATATTCCAAAGAATCCAATGGTCCCTTGGAATTGCCTTCATAAGATCAAATTCTATTTTTACCGGGTCCTCTTCTTTAGTGATACCAAGCTTATTAGATATACGCTTAACATGGGTATCCACTACTATGCTCGGCTCATTATAAATATTCCCTCGAATAACATTGGCAGTTTTACGACCTACCCCCGCAAGAGCTGTAAGTTCCTCTAGGGTACGTGGAACCTCTCCCTTATGCCTTTCAAGTACCACCCTCGCACATTCCTTAATATTCTTTGCCTTATTGTGATAAAAACCTGTGGCATGTATATCCTTCTCAAGTGCCTTCAAATCAGCATTTGCAAACTTCTCTATGGTATCATACTTAACAAACAAATCCTTGGTAACAATATTAACTCTTGCATCCGTACACTGAGCACTTAATATAGTCGCCACCAGAAGCTGCCACGCATCCTTATGCTCTAAAAAACATCTGTACTCCGTGCCATACTCATTATCAAGACGTCTTAAAATTTCTGAAACACGTTCTTTTTTTGTCATGTAATCATTCCTTTACCAAAACTGTTGTTGCCGCTGAATAGTCCAGCGGATTCCTTCTGCTGTAATCAAACAGTATATATACTTTCTTATTGGTAAGACTGCCGTTATGACACCCGGTAATCTCATATTCAAAAGGCTCTATATGTGTCATTTTGCCATCATATTCCCTGAATTCATTGCGATACAGCATACGCACTGCCTCCTTATCCTCCAGCGTAAGAGGCTTAAATGAGGGTCTGCTTTTTGCTTTCTCCCTTAAGAAAATATCATATGCCAACAGTGAATCCAGTTCATTAATCCATGTCTCCTTTTCGTACATAGCATGAAGAAGTTCATATCTTGCCATTCGGCTCTGCTTACTTCCTGCTCCAACATTAAACTCATAATAATCAGCAAGAGCCTCATAAAGCTTATAAGGAGTCTCATATTTATTTTCAAGATAGGCTATTGTAGCAGCAAACTGATTACTATTATAGAATATCTCCACCATTTCTTCAATCTGCTTAAGCCTTAAAAGCTCTGGAAATGATAGCCACGAAGTATACATTACTTCATATGGTGCCTTGTCCTTATGCACTATTCCATAATCCTTATGCTTCTCTTTCATATATGAGCCCTTAAGCACCTTCAAAAAGCCAAGCTGCAATTCGTCCGGCTGCAGTGCGTACACCTCATTAAAGGAATTAATAAAGCTATCCATATTTTCAAAGGGCAGTCCCGCAATCAAATCAAGGTGCAGATGCACATTTCTATTAGCCTTAAGAGCCTTGACCACCTCTGCCAATCTGTCAAAGTTCATTGTTCTTCTAATCTCTTTTATGGTGGTCTCATTAGTTGTCTGCACACCTATTTCCAGCTGGATAAGTCCCGGTCTCATTTTCCCTATAACCTCAAGCATATCCTTATCCAGAATATCTGCACTTATCTCAAAATGAAAATTGGTAATCCCGTTATCATTCTCTAAAATAAACTGCCATATAGTCAGTGCGTGTGCCTTAAGGCAGTTAAATGTCCTGTCGACAAACTTAACCTGCGCCACCTTCTTCTCAAGGAAAAACAAAAGCTCCTTTCTTACCAGTTCCACCGAGCGAAAACGAAGCCTCTTATCTACCGAGGACAGGCAATAGCTACAGGAATATGGACATCCCCTGCTGCTTTCATAATATATAATCCTGTTCTCAAAATCAGTAATATCATCATACGGAAATGGAATATCGTCCATATTAACAGCTGCCGTATCCGGGTTAGTCTTAATAGCTTCCACACCATCCGCCTGCTCCCTATAGGTTACTCCTGTCACCTTCTCAAGTTCCATCCCATCTTTATAATGCTTCATAAGAAGTCTGAAGGTCTCCTCCCCCTCACCTCTCATTACGCCCTTAATATAT
Organism: Lachnospiraceae bacterium; assembly: GCA_045542475.1. Classification (GTDB taxonomy): domain Bacteria; phylum Bacillota; class Clostridia; order Lachnospirales; family Lachnospiraceae; genus CAG-882. The sequence continues at coordinate 3,434 of JAZQLB010000154.1, forward strand.
TCATATTTTTTAAGAAGCTCATAGGAATCATAGGACACCTCCGGTCCCCCAAGCCAAATATCAATCTCCGGAAGCAGCTTATGAAGCTCATGCGCAACCTCATGCACCAGCTCAACATTCCATATATAGGTGGAAAAAGCCAGCACCTCAGGCTTGCGCTTATAAATATCCATAATAATATGCTCTGTCAGATTATTAATCGTGTATTCAGCAATCTCAATATCCTGTCTGTATTCTCCTGCATATGCCCGAAGATCATATACCGCCAGATTTGAATGTATATATTTGGCATTAATTGCCACTAATAGCATTTTCATATTGCGCTCCTTAACATTAGTCCTATACCAGCATTATAGCATAACAACTGGTATTCCACACTCTTTGAGATAATTTTTTATAAAAACTTTTTACCAACAAAGGTTTTACAAATCTAACCAAAAGTGCTAATCTATATATGTCTTTTCGACAAATAAAAAACTATAAAGTGAGGAAATATATGGCGAAGCTTAATAGAAATGACCCTTGCTGGTGTGGCAGCGGTCTTAAATATAAAAAATGTCATAGTGCCTTTGATGACAAAATCGAGGCATTAAGAAGAGAACACCATAAGGTTCCCGACCACAGCATTATTAAAACGCCTGAACAGATAGATGGCATTAAGGAAAGTGCCAAAATCAACATAGCCGTATTAGACTATGTGGCAGCCAACATAAAGGAAGGCGTTACAACCGCCCAGATTAATGAATGGGTAGATTCCAAGACCCGTGAAATGGGCGGAATTCCTGCACCCCTTAATTATGAGGGCTTCCCAAAAAGTGTCTGCACCTCTGTTAATCACGAGGTATGTCATGGAATCCCATCAGAGGATGTGATTTTAAAGGATGGCGATATTATTAATGTGGATGTTTCAACTATATATAATGGATATTTTTCAGATTCTTCAAGAATGTTCTGCATTGGAAATGTATCAGAGGACAAGCTGCGCCTTGTAAAGGTAGCAAAGGAATGTATAGATATCGGCCTTAAAGAGGTTAAGCCTTGGGGCTTCCTTGGCGATGTAGGTCAGGCAATTAACGACCACGCCAAAGCTAACGGCTACACAGTTGTACGTGAAATCGGCGGTCACGGCTGTGGTCTTGAATTCCACGAGGACCCATGGGTAAGTTTTGTAAGCCTTCGCGGCACAGAAATGGTTATGGCTCCGGGAATGATATTTACCATCGAGCCAATGGTCAATATGGGCAAGCAGGAAATCTACATTGATGATGATAATGGCTGGACTGTATACACCAAGGATGGTCAGCCATCTGCGCAATGGGAGGTTCAGGTGCTTGTTACTGAAACCGGATATGAGATAATATCATACTAAAAATGTCATGTAGGCGATGAGATCTTAAGAAGCTCTAATACCAGTTAGATACTGGAGCTTTTATTATGCGATACCCAGAAAATTGTGGGTGGTATAGGGTATTTGGGACAACTTTTTTGGCGTTCTTAGCACAGTTGAAATCCACAACTTACGGAGACTTAAGCGCGAGGTCTCACCCGAGCGTTTTAGTCCTAGTTAGTTGTTAGTTCAACAAAGCGTTACCAACTTGTTGTCCCAAATCCCCTATACCACCCACGATTTTCGTCCGGGTAACACCAATAACATCCCCTACTGTATCTCGAACTCCTCCATCAGATAGTACTTCTCTAAATTTTTCCCCGTCCCCACATTTACATCCTTAATAATTCTATACTGCCCTGCCGGAAGTTCTCCATAGCACCATTTCCAGCCATGCTCCATTTCTTTGGAAGCGCCTTTTTCCAATGGATATCCTATATCTACAAAGCTTATATTTTCTGAAACGAATGGAATAACGTACCATGTATCGCCTCTGTACTGCTCTATAGCAAAGTGTTCGCCTGTCATAACCTCTCCATCGCCATCATAAGAGAGTTTTACCGTAAGACTCATATCCTCTATGGAAAGCTCTGAAATTTCCATTGTCGCCCCTTCAAGGTTGTTAAACTCTGCATAAGGACTTGTCTTAACACCATTCAGATACTTTATATGCTCTAGGAATTCACTGCCATAGCAGAGTAAGTATCTATCATAATCCAGCTCCTCATATGCACGATAAGCACTTTTACCACAATCCTCGTACACTACATCCGTATCATCCTTACTATAATAGAATTTCGTTCCCACCTCAATCTGAGTCCCTTGCCAGTTCTCATAAGGTATTTCCGTAGTTAGCTTGGTTGTTGTCATTATATTATAGTCAAAGCCATCTATAAT
>JAZQLB010000155.1:0-3166 GCA_045542475.1 Lachnospiraceae bacterium
ACCAATTATAATTATAGGGGCATCCGGTGATGTCACTACTGATTTTACGGAAAATTCAGAGGGTGATAGTACATCACAGTTGTTACCTGCCGATGGCAATTATGATGTGGAAGGTAGTGAAGGTGGCTTATCCGATATTGACATTATAGCAATAATATGGGGGATTGGTATAATGGCGATAACCTCATATAGTATACATGCCTATAGAAGGCTGAAAAAACGTCTTATATGCAGGCTTACATATAAGGAAAATATATACTTTGCAGATGATATAGATATACCGCTTGTATTAGGTGTTGTTAAGCCTTGTATCTACATTCCTTCGGATATATCTGACGAATATCTGGGATATGTCATAGAGCATGAGAGAACACATATCAGAAGATGTGATCATGTTGTAAAAATGGTATTTTTCGTAATTACAGCACTTCATTGGTTTAATCCGTTTGCATGGGCAGCGTATATGCTGATGTGCAGTGATATGGAAATGGCTTGTGATGAAATGACAATACAGGCAATGGGAATGGGCAGCAGGGCAGAGTATGCTAATGCTTTATTACAGATATCAGCAGGAAACGGAAAGCATAAAAAGCTTATGCTTGGAGCTCCGCTGGCATTTGCAGAGGGAGATACCAAAAACAGAATTAAGAATGCACTTAAATATAAGCAGATAGCTGGTTTTGCGCTGGTTGCGGTGATAGTTATTGGAATTGGAATTACGGTGTTATTTTTAACCGAGTCAGATGCCAAGGCGGAGGTTGGAAATGACATAGCAGAGACAGATAATACAGATGAGGAAATAGAAACCACAACAGCATATATAAGTATAGAAAATGAAGAGGAGACATCTGCATCAGAGGAGTTAAGTGCTTTTGATATGCTGGATATAGAGCAATGGGAGGCTGAAGAATATGAATCCTTCTATGCTTTCTTACTTGAGGAGAAGGGGAAGAGTGAGTATGAAATAAAAGAATTGATGGAACTATATGCAGATGTTAGTGCCGAGGAGATGCCGTCAGAGGTTGTAGCACAGCTGGAGGAAATAAGTGTGGGGCAGACACTTACAATGGATAAGGTGGTTGATGCAGTAAATTCCGAAAGTCTGCATTTAATGAATTTTTATTATTATGGTGGTTCACAATGGAGAATGAAACCGGGAGATTACAATTATTCTGGAATTTTTGAGCTTTCGTATCAGGAAGAAGCATATGAATTAGTAGTATCATACGTTCAGAAAACAAAGGAAATAGACAGCATTCAGCTTGTCAAAACCTCAACAGGGCAGATGACATATTTGTATATGTGCTGGACAGAGCAGGTGGATTATTCTAAGGAGCTTGAAGATTTTTTAAATGCTAAACCAATAGAACTGCATACATTTATGGGGCTTGAGCTGCCGGAAGGATACTATTTTAGTGAATATTCTGATTTATACGGTATTTCAGGGGGAGAGCTGATTTTACCGATGGCATATGAGGTATATGGAGATGGGGAGCAGTTTACTCCTAAGTACTGGCGTTCAGCAGGCTCGATAGGAAGAGTTAGTACGTTTTTCTTTACCTTTGAGAATGGAAAGCTGGGAACGAATATTCCGTATGGTAATCATCAGCAGGAAGAATTTGTAGAGTATATTGAAACTGAGGGGGCTTGGCAGGCGTTATTAGCTCGTTATAATTTTGATTTATATACTGCGGCTCAGTACGAGGAATTAGAAGCACAGGGAATTGTGCCTGAGGAGACTGACAGTGAATATTGGTATGTATATTTTGTAAATGAAAATGAGGATATGGCATATTATATTTCACTTTCAACAAAGCTATTTACTAAGGAAGATGCGATTAATATGGCAATGCAGGTGTTGAGGGATTAGTATTATGGGAGACTTGAGGAATCAGGTCTCCTTTTTCGTGGGTGAAATAATAAAAATATAAGATTGTAATTTGCAATAAATATGCTATAATAGCAAAAATCCCAAGGAGGAAAAGAATTTGGACAATACTAATAATTTCAGCCAAAGAGCAGCAGATTACACTATTGGAAGACCGGTTTATGCACAGGAATTTATTGATTATCTGTACAGCAAAGAAGGACTGTCGGAAAAATCGGTCATAGCAGACATTGGCTCAGGAACCGGAAAATTCGCCAGTCAGTTGTTAGCAAGAGGAAGCAAGGTTTTCTGTGTAGAACCTAACGAAGATATGCGAAATACCGCAGCTAAAGAGCTTGGAGAGATGCCAAATGCAATAATAGTTAATGGCTCTGCAAGTGAGATCACTCTTGCAAGTGCTTCGGTCGATTTTGTAACCACAGCTCAGGCATTCCACTGGTTTGATGTAGCACAGTTTCAGTCAGAGTGTAAAAGAATTCTAAAGCCGGACGGCATAGTGGCACTTATATGGAATATGCGTGATATGAAAGCGGACATTAACAAGAGAGCTTATGAAATATATAAGGAATTCTGTCCGAATTTTAAGGGCTTTGGTGGAGGAATAAAAAGGGATGATGAGAGAATAAAGCAGTTCTTTAATGGAAGTTATAAGCGAGTGGTATTTGATAATCCCTTATCTTTTGATGAGGAGAAGTGGATTAAAAGAAGCTTATCCGGCTCATATTCCATAAAAGAGGGAGATGTGCGGTATGAGAAGTATATTGGAGTGCTTAAAAGGCTCTTTTTAGAATATTCGGATAATGGAATTATGCAGATGCCTAATTATACGGTGGCGTATATTGGAAAGGCATAATAGGTTATATATGGGGGATGCAAGATGTTGACAATGGAAAATGTAATAATTTATCTGATAGGCGGAGCAGCATCAATATATATGCTGTATCAGGGTATTAAGTATATTATACTGCCTGTTAAATATTCTGTTAAAGTGATGGCACAGTGCAAAGACTATGTTTTTTATTGTACTGCTAATGGTAGTGAAAGAAAAGACAGCCGTATGTTTAAGGTTTTATTTGAATATGAATACCAGGGAAATCAGTATTGCTGCGAATCTGATGATTATTATTATCTGGATACGCTTGAAGAGAAATACCCACAGGATACATATCATAATATATGGCTTTGTAGTACAAATCCCTACAGTTACAGGATTAAAAGATTTTATGATTTATGGATAGGATGTCTTATGCTTTTTGCCTTAGTATTATTTTGGTCAAG
>JAZQLB010000156.1:0-32947 GCA_045542475.1 Lachnospiraceae bacterium
TCTTCCTCTTTATCATCCGGCAGATTATCCATAACAAAAATATCAACTCCCACAACATACGGACAACCATGAAATCTATCCAAATGCTCTGCCTCAAATGAAATCTTTTCCGAATTTAGCACCCTTGTAATAAATCCAAGATTAATATCCCTCCCATTAGCAGCAATAGCATACCCCTTTGGCCACTCATCATCGGGAATTCTAAGCAGCTTATTATAATCCTCCCTTTTCATCACTATATCAATATCATCATCCCATGGTATAAAACCCTTATGGCGCACTGCACCAAGCAGGGTTCCCCAATCTGCAAAATATGCAATATCATGCTTTTGACAGATTTCGTCAATTACATACAGTACTTCAAGCTGTGCAGCCCATGCACGTTTCATCATTTCCTCAACCCTGAAATTCTCAATTATTTCTTCTTTAAAGAAATCATCAGAAAAAATCAATCTGTTAACATTGTATTTCTTCATAAAGACTCCATCCTTTATTTTTGTTCTTTACAACATTCAGACAATAATCTTAACTGTTCTTTGTAGAACGGATAATCATGATCCTGCGTTCCTCTTACCGGTGTCATGTAATCTCCATACATAACCTTTAGAATCTTATCATACTCTTTCGGAACTGGTATCATCATGTTCTCAAATGGCATATATACAACCTCTGAATACCACTCTTTCTTAAAAAACCATTTTCTATCAGGAAGGTATGTGGCATAGGCAGTAATATAATCACATTCTTCTGTCCCATACAAGCCCGCTATTTTATCAGCCATTTGTATCATCTGCAAACTAATATCCTTATCCCTATCAAATGTGACATTAAGAAGCTGCTCTATCTTTGCAACCTCATCCCAATATCCTTTTTCATTATTTATTTCTTCTCCACACATTGTAGATAAAATTAATATGGCATTTTCGACAAATTCTCTTTCTTCTGCGCAATCCGGTATCCCATCCAATGGAAATGTATCAACCCCCGCCCCCAAAGGAAAGCCATGGAATCTGTCTAAATATTCCTTATCCGTTATATAATGCATGGTATTTCCTACTAATGTACCAAGCTTATAGCCCCCGCCATTTGTTTGTGGTCCAAGCAGTACAAATCTTTCAGGCAGCTCCTTTTTAGCAATCTCAATAAATCTATTATGGTCTTCTCTTTTCATTGTAATATCAATATCATCATCCCATGGTATAAATCCTTTATGTCTTATCGCCCCTAACAAGGTTCCCCAATCTGCAAAATATGTTATATTATGCCTCTGGCATATATCATCTATGATATATAATATCTCTAACTCAGCAGCCCAAGCCCGCTTCATCATCTCTTCTACATAAAAGCCTTCCTTTATTTCACCTTTAAAAAAATCTTCAGAAAATACTAACTTCTCAATATTATACTTCTTTTGCACAAATTTTTCCTCCTATCTCAGCACCTGTCACATAAATAATTATGAAAATATTATACACTCCACCACCCATATTTTCAATCTTCATTGTACCTCACAATGGAATTAACTGCAAAAAGACAACCGACAAAATCAACAATATGATTTTGCCGGTTGCCTTTTTATTGCTTATTCTTTTATCCAACGATTTTTATAAATTAAGCATTATCCACATTTATTTTGCATATACTTTTCTTTAGTAGCAAGCCCACCCCTGATATGTCGTTCTTTTTTGTTATATTCAAGAACTGCTCTTGCTCTGCACGCAAGGTCTGAGTTAATCACATTAAGACGTTCTGCTACATCTTTGTGTACGGTACTTTTACTTACACCGAATTTTTTTGCAGTCTGTCTTACCGTTGCCTTATTTTCGATAATGTAAGCAGCCATTTCAACTGCCCTGGTTTCTATGTATCCTTTCAACTTTAACCCTCATATTTTGGTTGTTACATAATATGCAAAAGCTATTGAAGGTATGCTTGGTTATTGCGGCTGTTTTTTAGTTTTGTAATATAGGTACTATTATTTTTTTTCACAAAATGATATAATCCCCATAGAAATATTTGCGCAAATACCAGGAGGTATATAAATGTTCAGTAAAACCCCTGCCAAACAGGGCTTAAAAATTATAATTGTAGGCTGCGGCAAGGTAGGAACCACTCTTATCGAGCAGCTGAGTAATGAAGGACACGATATTACAATAATAGATAAAAACCCCCAGAAGGTTCAAGAAATTACCAATCTTTACGATATTATGGGTATTCCGGGAAACGGAGCAAGCTATAGTGTACAGAATGAGGCAGGAATAGATAATACTGACCTTATTATTGCAGTTACAGATTCGGATGAGCTTAACCTTTTGTGCTGTACAATAGCAAGGCGTGTGGCAAAGTGTGCTGCAATTGCCAGAGTTCGTACTCCTGATTACAGTCAGGAGGTTGGCTACTTAAGAGAAAAGCTTGGTCTGGCAATGATTATTAATCCCGAGCTGGAAGCTGCCAAGGAAGCCGCCCGCATACTCAATCTGCCAACCGCACTTGAGGTAAACTCCTTTGCCCACGGACAGGCAGAGCTTATTAAATTCAAGATTCCTCACAAGAATATTCTTGACGGAATGCAGATTGCCAACCTTGGAAGAAATTCCATTAACAAAATACTTATATGCGCAGTTGAACGTGATGGTGAGGTATTTATTCCCTCAGGTAATTCCATTCTCAAAGAAGACGATATAATTTCCTTTGTCGCCACGAGATATGATGCAAGGGCTTTTTTCAATACAATAGGAATTAAAACCAATCAGGTAAAAAACACCATGATTATCGGTGGCGGCAAGGCAGCCTATTACCTTGCAGAACGCCTCCTAAGAAGTGGTATTTCCGTAAAAATTATTGAAAGCGACCGTACACGCTGCGAAGAATTAAGTATTCTTCTCCCAAAAGCAATTATAATAAATGGAGACGGTACTGATCAGGATTTATTACTGGAGGAAGGAATTGAATATACCGAATCCTTTGTACCTCTTACCGGCATTGATGAAGAGAATGTAATGCTTACGCTATACGCCAAGCAGGTTTCCAATGCCAAGGTAATAACCAAAATCAACCGGATAACCTTCAAGGACGTTCTAAGCCGTTTAGATTTAGGAAGTGTTATTTACCCTAAATATATTACTGCCGAAGCAATTATCGCCTATGTCCGTGCTAAAAAGGATTCCATGAACAGCAATATAGAAACTCTGTATCACCTGTTTGACCACCGGGTAGAGGCTATAGAATTCCGTGTTGATACTGAATCCGATGTAACAAATATACCTTTAAAGGACCTGTCTTTAAAGAAGAATCTTCTTGTATCCTTCATAAACCGTAATGGAAACATACTGCTTCCTACCGGTAATGACTGTATCAAGCCGGGAGATACTGTAATGATTGTTACTACACATACAGGCTTTAATGATATTAAGGATATCTTAGGTTAACGGAGGGGCACATGAACACATCTATTATCAGATATATATTAGGTCATGTATTAAAGATAGAAGCTCTGCTTATGCTGCTGCCCTGCATAACAGCACTTATATATCAGGAAGCCGAGGGGCTGCAATTTTTAATTGTTGCCATATTTTGCATGCTTTTTGGAATCCTTATGACACGCCGCAAACCCGAAAGCTCCGTTTTCTATCTAAAGGAGGGCTGTGTAGCCACATCCTTAAGCTGGATATTAATGAGTATTTTTGGCGCACTTCCCTTTGTACTTACAGGCGAGATTCCTTCATTTACTGATGCCTTATTTGAGACCATTTCCGGTTTCACTACAACCGGTGCCAGTATATTAAGTGATGTAGAAGCCCTTTCCAACTGCTCACTTTTATGGCGAAGCTTTACCCACTGGATAGGTGGTATGGGAGTGTTAGTATTTCTGCTTGCCATAATTCCAATGAGCGGTGGCTCCAACATTAACCTTATGCGTGCAGAAAGCCCGGGACCATCCGTAGGTAAGCTGGTTCCAAAAATGAAATATACTGCAAGACTTTTATATCTCATATATTTTGCCCTGACCATAATAGAGCTGATTCTTCTGGTTGCTGGCAAAATGCCATTTTTTGATGCCTTAAACACCACCTTTGGAACTGTGGGCACAGGCGGCTTTGGCATAAAAAATGACAGCATGATGAGTTATTCTCCTTATATACAGTGGGTTGTAACTATTTTTATGATTTTATGTGGTGTTAATTTTAATGCTTACTACTTAATATTATATCGTAATTTTAAAAAGGCTCTTCTTATGGAGGAAGTCAGATTTTACTTTATCATTATCTTTGGTGCAACAGCGATTATTTTCTTTAATCTTGTAGGTACTACAATGAACGCCTTTGATGCCCTGACCCACGCAGCGTTTCAGGTAGGCTCGATTATAACAACTACAGGCTTTGCCAGTATTGATTTTGAAGCCTGGAATCAGACCTGCAAGACTGTACTTGTCCTATTAATGTTTATTGGAGCCTGTGCCGGAAGCACAGGTGGTGGAATTAAAGTATCACGAATAGTAATTCTTTTTAAATCAATAGCAAAGGAATTAACCTCCTACATCCACCCAAAGAACATTCAAAAGATTAAATTCGAAGAAAAGCCTGTAGAGCACGAGATAGTCCGTTCAGTTAATGTGTATTTTATAACCCTAATGATAGTATTTACAGTATCTGTATTTGCCATATCCTTCGAGGATAAAGGCCTGGTAACCAGCTTTACTGCCGTTGCAGCTACAATCAATAATATCGGTCCCGGTCTTGAGCTTGTAGGCCCGACACAGAACTTTGGACATTTTTCAGCATTTTCAAAATATGTGCTTATGTTTGACATGCTGGCAGGCAGACTTGAGCTATTTCCTTTACTTATGATGTTCCAGCCTGCATTATGGAAGGACACATTGACTAAGAGACGAACCGTCAAAAAATAATCCCAAACATTTTTACACAGGAGGAATTATGAGTAATCCAAACACAACAGACTATACCTCTGAAGAATATGCAAAGCATTGTGAATCCACCCGTATATTCTGGCTTAATAATTTTTCCAAATCTGAGAAAGAATACAGGGTTCTTATTGACCGTTGTCTGGAGCTTGGCATTAAAGAAGGCCATAACAATCTGGCAACGCTCTTTACCACACCATCATTTACTGAAATATTCTGTAGTCGAAGTGATTTTGCATATATGGCACAGATAGTGCAGATATATATTGAAGAAAATAAGAATAATATACCGCATACCATTCTTGATACTAGCAAGAGTCTGGAGGAACTGTTAAGCGTTTTTTATGAGCTCAAATTCATTTTGTGGCGTATAAAGAATCTTGATGGCTCTGCCTTAGAACTTCTACAAAACTATATTGACCGGCATAATGCCTCCCCTATCTTTATTAAAGGCGGAGCTAAAATCGCTTTAAGCAATGATACTGACACGCTTGTACAATTAATAGATTTTTTCACAGGCAGGGAAATGTATGAATATGCTTATTATATACTCCAATATCTTAATGAGTATATTCCTAATGACCCCTCTGTCACCGGAATGCTTAGGCAACTGGGCACCTTACTTGGAAAGGAATAGCTGTGGTATGAATGATAAAAAAATATGCTTCATAATGTGCACAAATAATAAACAATACTCTGAGGAGTCTGCTTACTATATCAGCAGACTCAATATCCCCGAGGGATATACCATAGAGCTTCTTACCATATGGGATGCCAAAAGTATGACCTCCGGTTACAACGAAGGCATGAATTCAAGCGATGCCAAATATAAAATTTACCTTCATCAGGATGTATTTATATGGGAAAAAGATTTTCTATTCCACATATTAAGACTTTTTTCCAATCCACAAATTGGCATGATTGGAATGGTGGGAACTCCAAAACTCTGCGAAAATGCTATCATGTGGAATTATAACAGAGTGGGCATTCTTACAAGCTGCAGTATCAAATCCACCGCAGAACATCTTATTGGTGCTGTGGAAGATGACTATCAGAAGGTTGAAGCCATCGATGGTCTTTTAATGGCAACCCAATATGATATTCCATGGCGCGAGGACATATTTAAAAAATGGGATTTTTATGATGTTTCCCAAAGCTTTGAATTTAGAAAAGCCGGCTATGATGTAGTGGTTCCACGAATGGAACATTCCTGGGTATTACATGATGATGGATATCTTAATCTTGATAATTATTACAAGGAACGTGAAATTTTCTTAAAAGAATACAACTGGGGAGCTTACAGACAATAATCCCTTATGTACCCAAGGTGTGACACAGCATTTTAGCTGTATCACACCTTTTTGTAGGTTAATTACTCAATCTTATTTGCACTGCTTTAATTATCTGCAGTTAGAAGAATTACTTGCATTATTCTGGCTCTTGTTGTTTGAAGAGTTTGATGCATTACTTGCCTTGTTCTGACTCTTGTTGTTTGAAGAGTTTGATGAGTTATTTGCATTTGAAGCGTTGTTTGAATTGTTTGCATTTGATGCATTGTTTGATGAATTTGAAGTTGTGTTCTTGTAGTTGTCGTTAGCGTTATTATTCATAATACCCTTCTTTCCGCGCATAAGCGCCAATTGATTAAAGCGGATTTCCGCTTTGTACAAAAATAGTATGTGTAAGTTTCTTTTTTGTATTCCATAAAAGTAATGATATAATTTTGGAAATTGCACATAATATTGTTGAACTATTTTAAAAAAGAAAAAGAGGTAAGAAATATGACAGATACAATTGAATTACTAAAAGAGGTTGATTCCGGCTGCCACATGGCAATGAACAGCATTCACCAGCTTCAGAATTATGAGTTGCGCCCTGAACTTGCCGACCTTCTCGAAAAATACAGAAAGGAGCATCACAAACTTCAGGAGGATGTTGCATCTGTATTAAAAGAACAGGGCGAAGAGGAAAAATTGCCAGGAGCTATGGCTTCTGCCATGTCATGGGTTACAACGGGCTTTAAAATGATGCTTCACGACACCAATACAGAGGTTGCCAAGCTTATGATGGATGGATGTAACATGGGAATCCAGACCATCGGCGAAAAAATGACTATGTATGCAGCAGCCGACCAGAAGGCTAGAGACCTTGCTCACAGACTTATTAAGCTTGAGGAAGACTTCGCCCATGAGGTTAAGGAATTCCTATAAGCAATAAACATGCCTTTATATACTGCTCATTATCCGCACAAAAAAAGAGTGCCTCCCCGCACTCTTTTTTTCACGCATTCAGCAAATATTTATTTTATTAATATAACCACTCTGAGCATTAGAAAACATATTCCCACATTCATCCTCCCATAAGGTTATAACATTGACATTTGATAAAGCTGCCTCATCAGCCACCACATATTCATCAAATGCCTTTCCACAACCCAGATACGGATAATATGAACGTGTCTTTAACACACAGATTCTTTTTTCTCCCGGAATAAAGAACCTTACATTATATGCTGCCTCATAACCTGAATTCCATATTCTTAAGTATAATCTGTTATCGGCTTTTCTAATAAATTTAGCCCTGATACAGCTTTCGCTCTGTCCGTCATCATTATTACGCTCTGACCAAATACTCTTTTCCGTCTTAATCTTGTAATCCAGTTTCCCCTGTGTCTTATCAGGTATCAGATATAATCTCATGCAGCTTCCTCCCTTCCATAGGTATACTATATCAGAGAAAATAATCCGCATACACATTAATCGTATTTCATAATATGACAAAAAAGGATTTTTTTATACATAGGCTTTATCAACAGTAATTACCACATAATAATTCTCGTTTATCCCAGAGGCTTTCTCCTGTATAAGCGAAATAACCCTTTCCTGCGGCAGCTTTACCTCATATGGCAGTACAATATCAAATATAAGGTTAGTACGTGTAGGTCCCTGTACCATCCTGAAATCATGAAGACTTATTCCCTCATGTATCTGTTTTACAGCCTCTGCCATCTTATTCTTAACCTCAATCACAATGGCATTGTCTGTTTCAATAGGATCCATATGTATAACAGCCTCACAGCCTAATTTATCCTTAAGCTCTCTTTCTATTATATCTATCTCATCATGAATAAGATAGATATTAATATCTCCCGGCACCTCGGCATGGAGGGAAATCATAACCCTTCCCGGTCCATAATTATGAACCACCAAATCATGTATGCCAGTTACCATGTCATGTGCCATAACCAGCTGCTCTATCTCTTCGACAAATTCCTTTTTCGGCGGTGTTCCCAAAAGCGGGTCTATGGTATCCTTCGCAGCATTATATCCTGCATACAGAATAAACAACGCAACTACACTTCCGCATATTCCATCCACATTAATTCCCCAGAATCGTAACGCAAACATTGAAATAAGAACAACCAGAGTTGCCACCGAATCACTAAAGCTGTCAACGGCTGTTGCCCTCATGGCAGCTGAATCAATTCTTTTACCTATTCTGCTATTATAAAAGCACATATACAGCTTAACACAAATAGCTATAACTAAAATAACCATCGAAAGCGTACTGCCATCCACCGGTTCCGGTGATACAATTTTCATTATAGAGGATTGCAGCAGTTCCACTCCCATAAAAAGTATTACAATCGAAATAACAAAGCCTGAAATATATTCAAACCTGCCATGTCCAAAGGGATGCTCCGGGTCTGGCTTTTTCCCAGCAAACCAGAAACCTATTAATGTAATAAAAGAAGAACCGGCATCTGACAGATTGTTAAAAGCATCTGCAGTTATTGCAATGGAACCACTTATTACTCCCGCAAAATATTTTCCAGCAAAAAGCAGAATATTAAGCAATATTCCCAACATACTGCAAAGTGTTCCATATGCTTTTCTTACTATCCTTTCATCCTTCTCCTTAATGAATATCTTTGATAATAATGTTATCATTACTGTTCACACCCTTATCTTATAAATCATCATAACGCGAATAGAATTCCGCAATACTTCCCATTCCCTTTATAGATTCAAAATCCTTGTCACACCATGTATGTGGCTGCTTATAGTTCTCAAAGGAAACTATTCCCTTAACACCATTATTACATTCAAACATATACTGTGCCACACTCAGTACTCCACTGGAATTAATCATCATACCATATTCACTGTCATCAGGATAATTTCTTACATCATCTACAATATATGGCTTATCAACACTTAAGCCGGATTCAATAAGCTGCTTATCTGAATTCAGCTTAAGCAGTGCAGCATCTGAAACCTCCTTTAGTGCATCACTTTCCCAGCTTACATATTTCTCATAGCCCTTTCTTGTAACCAGATATACACAGGCTCTTTCCACACTACAAAAGGCTGTTGCCACCTCAAGCACTCTTGCAACACTTTCCCTACAGCTGTGCCTCTCCATAAGAATATTGTATCCGTAACTGATAAGGCTCTTTCCTGTTGGCGGTATCTGTGCATTATGATAACCTGTCTCATGCTCAGCAAGTGCATCCTTTGCGGCAGCCTCTACCTTCTTACTATAGAATACTACCCCGACCTCCTTCTGGTATGATGCCTCTTTTAATGCATCATATGAATTACTAAGGAGATTATTTGCCGCACCCTCACTATTTATCAGAATACTTACACCTGCATTAACATGGGCATCAATCCCATACAACGCCCCCATATCACTAATACTGTTTTTAAAAGCATTAATTGAAGGAATAATATCCATAATCTGATTCATGTCACTGGTAAATATACCAAATCGGTTAAATGCAAGACGACCAATAATACAACCATATGAGAAACACCTTTTTAATCTGCTCATAATATTAATAAGCAATTCTCCGGAATCCTGCTCCTTAACAGCAGCAAACATCTCATAATACTCCGGAATCTCCGCCTGTATGCACACAAACTGGGTATACAAATCTGCATCGGCACATTTCTTAAGAATCATACTTAAAAATTCATCTGCCCCCATAATTCCGGCTGCTGTATACTTAATCTTCGCCAAATCAACTGCATTTTTATAATGGTTAATATTGCTGATACGCCCTATAACCTCAACAGCTCTGTCATTATTGTATATGGTCTTTCCCGTTATTCTATACCAGCTATATTCCCTGTCCCCCTGCATTTTAAGGCGGAATTCTCCTTCAATAAATCTCCTGTTACCTTCTGTTATACTCTTTATCAGTTCACTATATCTGTCACGGTCATTATCATGTACCATCTTGGCATATTCTGTTGTCTTCTCCAGATTGAACATCCATGCCCCATACTTTGACACTTCTTCCCTGTCCGTATACTGCATAAATTTACGTGTCAGCAAATCATAACGAAATACAATATCCCCAGCCATTACAGCAACCTCTTTAAAAACATCTCTGTCCATAGCTCCCATGATAACACCTTCTCTCTTGCAAATTTCGACATAATTATCTATATTCATTGTACTACATTTCCAAAAAAAAGCAATGTATATATCTTTATTATATTAAAGAGTAAAAGTATTCTGCATTAACAACGTGGACTTGAGTAATTTCCTATAACGTAAAAAATCGCATAATAAGTTCCGAAAAACTCATTATGCGATATTCTAATAAATTCGCTTAGTCAGCTATAACCATATTATTGTTCTCAACAAGGTATTCATTAACAAGCTCAAAAATAAAGCTCTCTCTTATATAATCCTCGCCGTAATCAGCTACAAATTCTGCTGCTGATGCATAGCCGTATTCAGAAGCATACTTTGATGCCATTGAGTTATAATCCTCATCTGAAAGTGTCTTTCCAAGTGCCTTGTATATCTCACATGCAGTCATAATATAAGTAACCTCTGTCTCTGCCATAAGCTGACACTCTGTCTTAAGGTCCTCATCTGTCATACCATAATAAGTAGTAATATAGCCCTCGTAATCTGTACCCAGCATAGAAGCATATTGTGTGAACACCTGCACATAGTAATTATAATAGTCATCCGAAATTGTTGCAAGCTTCTCCTCTGGAAGAGAGTTAACAATTAAATTCTCTGTAATCTTAGTCCAGATTCCATTCTCATACTCAGCCTTCTGTGACTCTTCTGCCTGTGTCTTTAACTCGGCTGTAAAATATGCCTCGAAATCAGCTGCTGTTGTGTACTGTCCGCCTGTATACTCATTAACCATGGCATCACTCCACTCAACTGCTGTCTTCTCGCCTTCAATCCAGTTAACGGTTACCTTAAAGATTACTTCCTTGCCTGCTAATTCTGCATTGGTATATCCCTCTGGGAATGTACATGGAAGCTCATATTCCTTACCTACCTCAAGTCCGATAAGCTGGCTGTCTAAATCCTCGATAAACTGACCTGAACCTGCTGTATAAGATACACCTGTTGCTGTACCGCCTGCAAAAGCCACATCATCAAGATATCCTGCATAGTCCATATTAATGCTGTCACCCTCTGCAACTACTCCAGTTGTAATATGCTCACCCTCAAGAATATAGTCATTATAATAAGCAACAACCTCATCCTTATATGCCTGAATATCCTCTTCTGTAATCTCCGCTGAGGCAACCTCTATATCAAGACCGGTATACTGTCCCAATGTAATATATCCGCTGTAGTCAGCAACCTGTGTTGTCTGCTTAATAGGCTCTGCTGCTACTGTTGACTCTGTCTCTCCTGTTGCATTAGTTGCACCCTCTGCACCTGTTGTTGTCTCTGTGCTAACACTGTCCTTACTACAAGCACTAAGACTAAATACCATTGCTGTTACAAGTAACAGTGATAATAATTTCTTCTTCACTTTGTTTCCTCCAATTCCTCGCCCTATGGCTTTAAAAAATCATTCAATCAAGCAGGATGAATCCTACTCAATGCTACGATATTTGCCGAATGTGAATGCAAATATTCATGGTCGGCTCATTATTCGCAAAAATAACCGCCATGTCTACACACAGCGGTTAGATTATATCACGAACAATATTAAAAAGTAAAGCATTTAACTAAAGTTCACAAAATTTTCAAGGTCTTCTGCCTCAATAGTAACAAGCATCTTATCATCCAGATTATTAATACTTCCCACAAGTCGTCCTGCCTGTCTGGAAATCGCCTTTTCAAAATAGTTACGAACCTCTCTTGCATTAGCGAAATTCTCAGTCTTATTCTCACATGCCTGTGTAAAGTAATCAAGAGCCTTTGCCTTGGCTTCCTCCGAGAACTCATACTGCTGTCCCTTTGCCATACTGAGAAGAATCTGACAAAGCTCCTGTGGATTATAATCATCAAAGAAAATAAATTTATTAAATCTTGAACGAAGTCCCGGATTAGAGCTTAAGAACTCATCCATAAGATCCGGATAGCCTGCAACAATAACAATCAGATTATCCCTGTTATCCTCCATCGCCTTAAGCAGGGTATCCACAGCCTCCTGACCGAAGTCACCCTCACCCTTATTGGCTGTAAGTGTATATGCCTCATCTATAAAGAGAATTCCACCAAGTGCCTTTTCCACAACCTCCATAACCTTAGTTGCAGTCTGACCTATGTAGCCGCTAACCAGCCCCGCACGGTCAACCTCAATAAGCTGTCCCCCGGAGAGAATACCAAGCGCACTGTATATTCCTGCAAGCATTCTGGCAATAGTAGTCTTACCGGTACCCGGATTACCCGAGAACACAAGATGCTTTGATACATTAGGCTGCTTCATACCGCGTTCTTCTCTCAGCTTCTGTATCTTTAGAAGATTAACAAGGCTGTTAACCTCCTTTTTAACACCCTCAAGGCCAACCAGTGCATTAAGCTCCTCTAAAACCTCTTCTACAGAACGCTTCTCCACCTTCTGCTCCTTAACTGCAAGCTTACTGGTGTACAGTCCATAATCCTTAAGAAAACCCTCCAGTACCGCCATATAATCAGTTAAAAGCTTAATCTCGTCCTCACTGGTCACATCATTACAGGCAACAAATTCCTGTCCCAGACTTCTAAAGGTATTAACAAGCTCATTTGCTCTCTTTTTATTATCCTTAATCTTATGTCCTGCATCACAAAGTACAAAGCCCTTTAAAGCAAAAGGTGGCTCTTTCCTATACTCATCCTTATTAATATTATCATAAAAAATAATGGACTTTATCTGTGCCTCTGTCAGTTTATAACCCAGATTATCGTTAATAAAAGCTATTTCCTTTGAATCCGTATAGCCATCCCCGGTACTCAAATACGCTAAAAACTTAAGAAATTCATATCTTAAATTCTCTCTAAAGGTAGTATTAAGCTTGTCCTTAATGACTCCTGCTCTCTCGATTTCCTCGGCAGTCTTAAGCGCCGCATCGATTTTCTCTTTAATGCTCATTTTTGCCCCCGCTTCCTCTATTTAAGTATAGTTACATATTTTTCTGCACCCTGTGACAAATACACCTCATAATCCTCTGTCACAAAAACCGCATATATATCTTCAAGCCCATCTATATACTCCATGCCCTTATCAAGTCCCATTACATAACATGCTGTACTTAAAGCATCCGCAGTCATAGACTCTTTCGCAATAATGGTTACTGATAAAAGCCCATTATCCACCGGCATTCCCGTTACTGAATCCAGTATATGATGGTAAAAAATATCATCCTGTATAAAATATCTCTGATAGCACCCCGATGTCACAAGAGACATATCCATAAGGCTAACCCTTGCAATAATCTCTCCGCTTTCACTAAAAGGCTTCTGTATACCAAGGGCAAAATTCTTATTCTGCCCATCCTCTGACTTACCACCAATACATAGAATATTGCCGCCCAAATCAATAATTGCACTCTTTACACCATTTTCCTGAAGGTATTCTTTAATTCTGTCAGCGATATAGCCCTTTGCAAATGCACCCAAATCAATTATCGCTCCACCAGTATTAATGTAATTATCCTCTTCAAAGCTTATATTTCTATAATCAACATTTTTTAGCACATTGTCAAGCTCTTCTTGTGTTGGAAGCTTATATGGCGGCGTTACAAATTCCCAACTGCCGCTTAGCGCACCCACTGCCACGTTAACAGCTCCATTAGTCTGCTCGCTCCAACAATATGCCATATTAATAAGCTCATACAAATTATCGCTTACCTGCATATGCCCGCTTTTATTAAGCTTATATAATTCACTTTTCTCCTCAGTCCTGCTAAAAAGAAGCTCATATTCATTGCAAAGCGCTATTGCCCCCTGTGCTTTTTCATAGGCTTCCTCCTCATCCATACCGTATATGGTAACGGTTACATAGGTGTTAAGTGAATAGCCCGATACTGATACCTTGTTATTCGCTGCCTTGCAACCGCTAAGCCCCATAGCAACAAACACCAGCCCCATCAGAAACGCAGCTATAAATCTCTTTTTTATTCCACATTCCCAGTCTGCACAGGTTCTGTTTCCACCATTTTTCAATCCGTTACTCATTATCTGCTCCCATCAAATCCACCTTTATGGCTCTGTCAATCCACTCCATAGCCGTAACAATAAAATCCTTTGTTACATCAAGGGTGAATATCTTTGACTTTTCCACATCCGGTTTTGCTGACTCCTTAAAAAGCTTATCGTAAAAGTGAATCATTTCACAAGTCTCCGCCGCCGTAATCATACCCGGCATTTCAACCGCCTCCGTAGTAAGCAGCAGTTCAAACAGCTCCCTGCTCTCACCATAGCTGTGATACAGATAATTATCCATAGCAATGGCATCCTCTCTGTAAATCTTCATAAAATCAGCAAATTCCAGATTACTTTCATTAATTGCCGGTCCAAATATTTTAATACAATTAAAATCATCCGTCAGCATATGAATGGTGTAGCCCAGTATGTAATCCCGCTCCGTCCTATCCTTATTCTCATGATAAAACCTGCATATATTCCTACGCCACTCCTCCACCTGCTCAGCAGTTCGTACATATCCCCAGCGGATGTGCTCAGGAAGAACATGACTGCGTTCCTTGTATGCAGGAGTATAAGCTTCACGCATATGTACTGCATCAGGAGCAAGACTTCCTAAAAGAAACTGTGCCTTGTTCTTAATATCTATATCAGTTTTTTTATAAAACTCATTCGCTATTATCAGGTGTGTCATTAAGTAGGACATATTTTACCTCGTTTCATGCTATATGTTCATAATTCAAATTAGAGCTTTGTTACTCCCATTCGCTGATTTGCAATTCCAGACCTGTCATTTCTTTAATCTCGCTCCTTGTAAAGTAATTAACATACCAGGTACTCATTGGAAGCTTTTCGCCATTTTCTATATAATAGTAACCTTCTTTATCGCCCTGATTCACTAAATAATCTACATTATCGTCCTCACCATATACATCCTCATACACATAGTCGCAAAAATCATGGGATATCTCGTATTCATTTCCATCCACTCCAACAAAGCTATATGCCCAACAGTCTCCTTCAACCTCAAATCCCTCTTTTATAAGTATCTCATAAAGAGCTCCATAGCTTATAACATAACCATATTTGTTAGCACATAAATCATCATAAAATTCATATGTTCCATCTTCTCTCTGGATACTGATACATTTACTGTAACCCTTAAGTATCTGCACAAGCTCTTCATCAGTAAAATCTTCCAGCTGGTCCTCAAAGCGGTAGCTGAGACATACACAAGCATATGTACTCAATGCATCCTCATAATCCGCCTCTGTAATCTTCTCGGCATTTATATATATGTCTCCATCAGCAAGCTCATATTCACATTGATTTCTTAATATATTCTGATGCTCTAAAAGAACAGATATTGTTATATCATAATCAGTATCCTCTACATATTCCGAAAAATCAATAAGCTCATCAAACAGTTTTCTTAACTCTTCTCTGCTTTCATACTCTCCAACCAGACGATAACAAGGCATTCCCTTGTCCTCATACTCCTCCAGCTCAATATCAGCAAGTCCGTCATACTCACCAAAAAGCTTCTTTAAAATAACAGTTTCATAGTTATCTGACAAAGAACTAACTTCAGCTACCTGCCCCACTGAATGGTAATCAATTACATTAAAAACTATTTCCTCCTCACCGTTTAAGGTAACTGTCCACAAATAGTCCGTATAGTTCTTTCCATTCTCAATCACTTTCGGAGACGAGCTTACCGTAACGTTGTCAAAGCCTAATTCCTCTTTCACATATTTTTTAACATCTGATTTGGTATGCTTCTTCGCACAGCCGCCAAGTAACATGCCACACATTACAATCAGCATTATAAATACTATTTTTTTCATTTTTATACTCCTTTTATCTTCCTTTTTTATAATATCCAAGTGATTTTATCATATTTTTTAACAGTATTCAACATTTCAAAGTTGACAAGCAAAATGGCAGAAAAACAAAAGTTTTTTACAGCTTACATAATAGTAATTTTCGCTTTTTCTTTCTCTTGTCGAGAAAAGCAAGCAACTTATTGAAAGTATTATTGTCAATTCACATATTGACATAATTCGCTTTCTGTGTTATTATGTTATTGTAATGTAAGTGAAAATAATCCACCTGTTATCTTTCAGGTCGTATCTTGGCTATTCGCCAATATTTTTTCACATTCTTAATTAAAATATTGGCAGGCTGATGAATAACTATATACTATAACCACATATGGTCTGCCGGAAAAGGAGTATTATATGATTAATGGCAAACCATTTGAAGAACTGGATTTACTTGACGACTTTATGATTAACGCAGTAGTGGCAGACCCTGATGTGGGCGAGGCTTTTTGCAGGAAGCTGCTTTCCGTTCTTTTACAGCGAAGTATTGGGAAGCTGAACATTGTCGCACAAAGAATTATCCCTGCACCAACTCCCGGACTTCGAGGGATACGCATGGATGTGGAGATTACGGAATATTCAGACACAACGGAGACTGTACATAACATTTATGACCTTGAGCCACATTTGCAAAAAGATATGAATTTTCCAAGGCATAACCGCTTCTATCAGGCTAAGATAGACAGCCGCTACATGCACAGTAGGGATAATGATTTTTCACATATGCCCAATCTGTATGTTATTACAATTACTAACTTTGATCCGTTTGGGCAGGATTATATGATGTATACTGTTAATAACCAGTTCAATGAGGTTGATGAGCTTGAGTATGATGATGGGCTTAAGTTTATCTATTTTTATACAGGCGGGAGAAAGGGTGGTAATGAGGATATTAAGATACTTTTGAAATATCTTCAGAATAGTACCATAGAGAATGCCACTAATGAAACTACAAAAGAAATTCATGAATATACCAGCAGAGTAAAGCTTATACCGGAGGTGAGGAAGGAATATATGAAATTTGAGGAATTGATGACGTATGCCAGACTTGAAGGACGTGATGATGGGCGTACTGATGCCATAATCGAACTTCTTTCTCTCCATGGTGAAGTTTCAACAGCACTGTACACACAGATAAAGTCTGAACGTAATTCTGCTACCTTACGCAGATGGCTTTTACTGGCTGCAAAGGTGGAATCTATTGAGGAATTTGCTAATCAGATGATATAATGGAAAATAAGTTAAGTCAGAAAAAAGCACTTAAATAATATTGCTCTCTCATAATATTTTATTTATACAAAAAGGTATCGTTACTATTGTGATAACATATAGCCAATAGTAGCGATACCTTTTTTCGTACTAATCCTAATTATAACGCCGCCTTAATCTTCTCAATCATCTCAGTATATTCTTCCTCACTAAGATACTTCTTATCCGGGTTCATAAGGAACACGCCACCCCACTCAAACTCATCCCTATACTTAGGTACAAGGTGGAAATGAAGATGATGACCTGTATCACCATAAGCACCATAATTAACCTTCTGTGGATTAAATACCTTCTGTAATGCAGCAGACACCTTAGCCACATCCTCAAAATAAGCCGCTCTCTCCTGTGCAGTAAGCTCTGTCATATCACCAACATGCTTCTTATGAGCCAGAATAACTCTGCCTGGATGACTCTGCTCCTTAAATAAATATACCTTACAGGTATCAAGCTCACATATCTTAATACCAAACTTGGCTACTAATTCGCCTTCCATGCAGTATGCACAATTATTATCTACCATGATATCCTCCCGAAAAATAATATATTTCCTAATTATTCTAATACTTATTATGGAGTATTTCAACCTTGAAAAAATGCATTTTATGGACAAAGTAATATAGAGAGTGGCGACCCTCGTGGTTGTGGGGGAGTACTGCGGAGGACACGTTCTCACTAAGTTGTTGCACGTAGCAGTACATAGGGCTGCAAAATACGCAGCCCAAGTACTCACGGCACCAAAAAGTCCTCCGCAGTACTCCCCCACAACCACTTAAGGCTGCCGCTCGCTATAATGCTTCGCATTAAATAGCATTGCTTTTAACGCTTAACTACAGCCCCCCGGATAGTGTTACATTAAAAAAGTATCAATATACAATTTCCAGCAGTATTATATTTACGCCATAACAGGTTTCGTCAGTAAAAAACGAATGTTTTTTACGCCACGAAACAGAAATCCCCGGGACGGGGCATAGTGTATTATGGAGGACTTTTTGATGCCGTCGGTACTTAAGCGGCGTTTTTTGCCGCTTTATGTACCGCTACGTGCAGCAACTTAGCGAGAGCGTGTCCTCCATAATACACTATGCCCCGTCCCGGGGATTTCGTCCGTGCCGAAAAAAATAGAAGGCTTTTTATTACAAGCCCTCTATTTCATATATATAATACCTTCTCCGTATTATCGCATATTAATTATAACTTAATGATTACTGTATCATAAGCCTCGATAGTCTCAGTCTTGGCACCCTTAGCAGTTGTAACAGTAGTAGTCTGTGTCTCACCGCTATTGTTAATGATTACAAGCATGTCGCTGGCTGGATAGTATGCACATTCCGTGTATGGGTTATCTGTGATGTAGTCACCCTTAAGCGCTTCATTACCTGCCATAAGAATGGTGTTAAATAACATTCTTGTATTCTCAAGGCATATGTCAAAGTGTGACATATAGATACCCTTACCCTTACCAAACTCATTTACTGTCATGGTTGGGGCTCCATTAGCATCTGCAAGAACCTTAGCATTGCCATCTGTAAGGTATAGACCGTCACGACCCTTAATGTAGCAGCCCTTTGGCATAAGACCTTCCACAGTCTCCACCTCGTACTGCCACTTACCATGGCATACTCTTGCACCTGTATCCTCGTCAATACCAAGAACATGTGCCATTCTGAAATATGTATCATAGCCTTCTGTTGCTGATGGCTCGTTAACACCGATAAATGCGCCGCCGTTGTATACCCACTCTGTGAGCTTTTCTACAACCTCATCATCCTTCCAGTTGTCGCCACCGCTCCATGCACTGCCTGCATAGCCTGCATTAATCACTACATCAACATCCTTTAATGCACCATTCTTAACATCCTCAAAGCTGATAAATGATACATCCACAGGAAGTCCTGACAAAGCTTCATTAATGTGAATAAGGTCGTGCATATATGTCTCATGGAAATGTCCTGACAATGTCCATGAACGTAATTTACCCCAGCTGTGAAGTACTGCAACCTTAGTCTTAATAGATGTTGGTGCACCTGCCGCATGGAAATCCTTAACCAGTCTGAACTCATCTGCCACCTTCTCGATATAATCGCAGAAATCTGGGAATGGCTCTACAAGATGTAAATATCCGCCAAGTCCGATTCTGTCAACAGGCTGACGAAGAAGTGCTCTTCTTATGCTGTTCCAGAACTTCTTAGCTTCAAGTGTAGGGTCGCCGCCCTCCATAAAGGTTGGCGCTCCACCAAGTCCTACAGGGAACAGATATGGGTGAAGTCTAAGCTCATGAGTCGGAACATCCACACCTGAGCATAATCTTGCCTCATAGCCTGAGAATACACACTTAATAAGTCCGTCAAAGCCAAACTCTGAAAATCTTCCGTTGTATGGCTCAATACCTACCCAGCTGTCGTCATAGAATACATATGCCTTCTTGCCGTATTCATGAACCATATCGATAAGCTCTTTACCAAATCCGATTACGAAGTCATTAATGAACTCCATCCAGTCTGCCTTTTCCTTAGTGCCAGGCATATGGGTTACATGAAGCTGTCCCTTATTGATGAAATCCTCTGCTGTAAGGCTGTAGCCATACTTTTTAGCAAACTCATCAAGAGCAAGCGGACTTACTGTAAAGTCATATGATGCCCAGTCAGAGAAGAGATGTCTGTTTCTTGTATCTCCGCCCCAAATCCATACGAAGTTATAGAACATAGATGTGAATCTTACAACAGTTGTTGCAGGATGTGTCTCGCACCAGTTCTTCATCCAAGAAAGCATATACTCTCTTGTCTCAGGATGACGTGGGTCAATCTGCATAAGATGCTCTTTTGTCCAGTTGTTGGTTGTGTGGTTGTACATGGAAATCTCTTCCCATATACGATAAGCCATAAAGCTTACTGTGTACTTATGCCATGGTGTAATTCCTTTTACAGTAACCTTACCATCTGCATAACTCCACTTATCAGCAGGAACTAAGGTATTATTGGTTCTGTCGTATACCTGCCAATATTTAATAGAATCCTCTGTCTCGTTAATAGAGAACTGCTCTGCAAAGAAATCCTTCATTAACTCGATTGTGATTGTATCGCTGTCAGCCACAACAGGCTGTGTCATAAGGAAAGACTGCTGAAGCTTATCCATATTCTTCTTAGCCCACTCGTTGTGGTCTCTGATTATACATATTGTTGAATATATTCCGTAGCCTGCGTTGATTATCTCGTCAGAAAGAACTGTACCATCGCTGTCACGGATAACGTCTGCACCCCACTTTTTTGCCATCTCAAGAGTGAGTGCCTCATATCCTGATTCTCCCGGTAATGTAAAACTACCCTTTGTATTAACCTCAGACATTTTTAATGCCTCCCAAACCTAATAATTATTTTTTATAATGCACCATCTTTTTCGATAGTGTCAGAAACAAGAAGTGATGAGAAGAATGCAAGTGCAAGTCCCTGACCCCAGCCCTGAATCCACTCTCTTGGAATTCCTCTGTAGCCTTCCTTATCTCTCATAACCGCTGTTCCGCCTGAAACATTCATAACCTTACCGCTTTCATTTACATTAGCAAGTAAGCCCTTAATAGCCTTATTAAGATACTTAGAATGAAGTGGATTACCTCTGTCGAGCATAGCTGCCGCAATACCTGCTGAAGCAGATACCTCTTCATAAGACTCCTCATCATCAAGCACTGTTCTCCATAATCCATTCTCTGTCTGGAGATTCTTAAGTGCTGCAAGCTGCTCATTTAATGAGCCTGCAATATCAATAAACTTAGGATATAAATATGCCTCCGGTAAAATACCGCCAACCTGTGACATAGTATATGCAGCCCATGCATTAGCTCTGCCCCAGTAAATTCCTGACATATGGTCACCTGCGATATTATCATATCCATGATAGTAAATACCGGTTACAGGATCCTGTAAATATCTGATATGCCAGTACCACTGATTAAGAGCATCCTCAATCATAGCCTCGTCCTTATTAATAACACCTACTCTAAGAAGCATAAACGCTGCCATAAATAATGTATCAGCCCATGCCTGCTCAGGGAAATCATTATTAGCAGATACAGTATGCTGTAATACATTGTCAGCAAATCTTAAAGCATCCTTACTGATATAATCAATCTTACTCTTTACTATATCCCAATATTTCTCCTCACCTGTTGCCTGATAAATACTGATAAGACAATGTCCCATAGCACATGCATTAACAGTCCATACCTTTGGAAGTCCTAAATCTATAAGCTCATCCACTCTTGCCTTAAGCATATCAAGATATTCCTTCTTGCCGGTTTTCTCATACGCACGGGCAACTCCGTAATATGCCACACCACATGGCCAATCCCATGTAAGGTCCATGTCCATGGTTTTCTTAACAATCTTATCAATTACCTGTTCAATCTCCGCTCTGTCAAAATCAAGCTTTAACATATTCTCCTCCATTCTCCTGCGCTTGCAGATGTATAAAATCTTTATTTATATACCATCTCGTCATTGCTGCATAAGCTGCAACAATCACGAAAGAGTACACTTTTCTTTAAAACAGCCCCCCAACCTACGCTGGGGGGCCGTAAAATTCAAGCTATATCAAATAGCTGATATTCAATTAGTTGTATCTAGATGTGAGACCATCCTTAAGAGCCTGTAATCTCTGCTCAGCGATCTCAGCATAACCTGCATCCATGTAATCCTTAGCGTACTGCTCATATAAAGCATCGAAATCTTCTGGAGCACACTCTGTTAATTCAACACGGTATACCTTGTAATCCTCGATTAACTCACCCTGGTAGTCTGTAGAAGCCTTGATTTCAGTAGCGAACATACAGTCAACTGGAACCCAGCCCTTCTCCCAACATGCTAACTGTGCATAGTAGTTGTCAATAAGAGCCTGTGTGAAATCCTGTGGTAAACCAACAGGAGCTGAAGCTGTGATAAGGTCTTCGATTGTACCAGCAACTCTAGCCTCGATAGCTACACAGTAGTAATCCTTGTTACAGTTGTAACCCTGTGTATGCTCTGAACCTTCGTACTTAATAGCCTCTGGAAGTCCGTTAGCAGCAACCTGATAGTGCTCGCCTTCGATACCCCACTGCATCTGGAATAAGTTCTCTTCCTGAACCATCCACTCCATGTACATCCAAGCAGCCTTAAGCTCATCCTCAGTAGCCTGTGATGAGAATCCGATCATCATACCGAATGGGTTGTTTGAACGAAATGCAGGAGCTAAGCCTGTATCTGGGTCAACTGTTGTAGCCTGTGGAACAACTGCAAGCTCTGCATCTGGATTCTGCTCATAGAATGACTTTAATACTGCCATCTCTGGAGCAAAGTATCCTGACCATGAATATGTCTGACCAGCGATAAACTGTGCCTCTGCATCTGAACCCTGTGTAATATCCCACTCTGGATTTGTGAATCCTAAGTTGTAATCCTCGTTAGCAACCTTAAGTAATAACTTGTTTGGCTCCCATCCTAATGAAGGAATGTTGTAGTCACCATACATACACCACTCTTCCTCGTTCATTGGGTATGTTCTGTAGCCGTAGTTCTGGTCAGCACCTACACCAGTGATCATAGAACCACCAGCTGGGTACTCTGCAATACCAGCTTCTTTAATCTTTGTCATAGCATCAACATACTCTGCACGAGATGCTGGAACATGGTCATAACCAACTGCTCTTAACCAGTCCATACGTACCCATGTAGCGAAACCATAGTTTGTGTTAGAGAATGGTCTCTCAGCAAGAGCGAAGTAGCAATGTCCATCCATCTCTGTGTATGTAAGAAGGTTTAAGTCAACCATCTTCTGATAGTATGTAGGAGCTACCTGAGCAAATGCGTTAAGATCATACTCAGCTAAGTAACCATCAGCTGCCCACTGAGCCTGCTTTGGATAGTCATACTCCATAAGGATTGTAGGAAGATCCTCTGCTGCTGCTAATAAAGCATATGATGTTAAAACGTCTGAACGTGTGATTGGAACGAAATCAACTGTGATGTTGTACTTGTCACCGAAGTTCTCCTGAATCCAACCTTCCCAATAGTTGTCACCTGTACCGATAGCTGGAACACCTTCTGCTCCTCTGTCGTACACTGGAATACTAAGTGTTACGTTATTCTCGAAAGCTGTCCAGCCTTCAATTCCTGCAACAACATCACCTGATGGAGCTGCTGTTGTCTCAGTTGTGCTGCCACCCTGTGGAGCTGCTGTTGTCTCAGTTGTGCTGCCGCCTGCCTGTGGTGCAGTTGTTGTTGTCTCATTACCAGCTTCCTTGTTACAGCCAGCTAATGAACCCATTACCATAACACCAGCAAGTGCGATAGCAGCTAACTTCTGAAGATTTTTCTTCATAATTTTTCCTCCTTCTTTTAAAAGAAAATTATAGTTATATTCTTACCCTTCCGGGATAACTAACATTAATTATAAGACTTTTTTACTATTTTGTAAAGATTTATTACTACTTTTTATGAAAATTTAGCCCTTAACAGCACCAATCATTGTACCCTTAACAAAATACTTCTGTACGAAAGGATAGATACAAAGGATTGGAACAGTTGCGAACATAATAGCCGCAGCCTGTAAAACTTCCGGTGTACTTGTTACCGCAGCAGCCTCAGATAATGCAACTGTCTGTGACTCAGCAGCAGATGATACCATCTGATAGAGCTTATACTGAATCATCTTAAGTGAATCTGTTCTGATATAATACTTATTATCAGCATATGCATTCCAACGACCTACAGCATAGAACAATGCGATTGTAGCCATAATTGCCTTAGAAAGCGGAAGTACAACTCTCAATATAATCTGAAAGTTACTTGCACCATCAAGGAATGCTGCCTCCTCTAAGCTGTCCGGTATATTAGACTGGAAGTAGGTCTTCATAATAAGCATGTTATATGGTGAATAGATAAGTGGTAAAATAAGTACCCACATAGTATCAAGTAAATGTAAATCCTTCATTAACAGGTAAGCAGGAATAAGACCAGCACCAAAGTACATAGGGAACATTAACACAAAGGTAATCCATGTTCTTCCCTTAAGTCTTCTTCTTGACAATGGGTATGATGCACATATACATACCAGCATACCTAATGCTGTGAATATAGCGAGCACCACTACACTATATCCAAATGAACGAACCATGCCACCGTCTCTGAAAATAGATGCATAAGCATCAAAGTTAATATCTACCGGCAAGAAAAATACCTTCTTAGCCATAACTGCACTGTTACCAGAGATAGACTTCGCTGCCAGATGAATGAAAGGCATTACACAGGTACAGCATAAAAGTGCAATTATAATCATCATTACCGCATCACTGACACGGAACTTATTAATGGCTCTGTTTCCATTAGGGGTATTTTCATCATCAAATTCTTTATTCTTCTTTGCCATGATTCCACCTCCTATAATAATCCGTCTTCGCCGAGTGCCTTAGCAACCTTATCAGCTATGATAACAAGTGCAAGACCTACCAACGACTGGAACAGACCAACGGCTGTTGCCTGTGAAAACTTCGAGTTGCCAAGACCCTTCTCATATATGTACACAGCAAGCTGATACTGGAAGTCAACAACCTTCGCGTTGTAGAATACGTCAAGACGCTCGTAGTTACTTCCCATAACTCGACCAAGGTTCATAATTAATAATGTAACGATTGTACCCTTGATACCAGGTAATGTGATATGCCACATTCTCTTCCATCTTCCGGCACCGTCAATCATGGCTGCTTCGTAAAGCTCACCACTAATACTTGTAATGGCTGCAAGATAAATAATTGTTCCCCAGCCCATTCCCTGCCATACACCGATTAAAAGATATGTAACAGCCCAATGCCACTTCTCTGTCAGGAACGGAATACCCTCTTCAATAATCCCCGCATTCATCAAAGCAA
Organism: Lachnospiraceae bacterium; assembly: GCA_045542475.1. GTDB lineage: Bacteria > Bacillota > Clostridia > Lachnospirales > Lachnospiraceae > CAG-882. The sequence continues at coordinate 25,367 of JAZQLB010000156.1, forward strand.
CATTGATAAGACCTGATGTAGGCTTAAATATTGTATAAGCAACACTACCAACAATAACCCACGATAAGAAATGTGGTAAGTAAAGAATTGTCTGTGTTACCTTCTTAAACTTAGGATATCTAAGCTCGTTAAGCATAAGAGCCAGTATGATAGGCATTGGGAAACCAACTGCTAAATCAAGTAAGTTAAATACTATCGAGTTACGAAGCGCTCTATAGAAATCCTTATCCTTAAATATCTTCTCAAAAATCTCAAAGCCAACCCACTCGCTGCCATCGTAGCCCTTCGCCGGCTTATAATCCATGAATACCATTCTAAGTCCCGGATAAGCAGCATAGTTAAATAAGAATACTGTTATCAAAGGAAAGAGAAGCAATACATACAACTGCCAGTCTCTCTTTAAGAAGGCTAAAGGTCTTCTGCTCTTCTGTGCCAACACTATAGGTGGCTTAACTACCTTAGTACCTTTCATAATATGTCCTCCATTCTACATTACCGATTGCTATTTCTTTTAGACATTTTTCACAATCAATTCTCTTTTTCATATCATAATTTTATACAATTTTTAGTTCCATTTCTAAGTAATTCTAATCTTAAACTGTGCAAAAACGACCATTTGGTATTTTTGTTTTTTTGTTTTTTTGTATACAATGTAGCCACATTTCCATTTTTTGCTCTTGGTTTTATGCGGTTTTGATGTGTTTTTGTGGTTTTTTGCCTTATTTCCTTTGTTGTTGCTGGTTGAAATTACTATTTAAATGTAATATAATGTATATAAGTATTAGTTTAGAACGGAGGTTATTATGAGCAAGCCCAAAAAAATCATAACTGAATATCGCCATTATGATTTGTCGCCTGATTTCCCACTTATGGTACTGTCAGGTGATCGCTGGAAAATATCCGATGTTAAATCCGACCGACTCCATTTCCACAATTGTCTGGAGATAGGTATATGCCATAGCTGGAGCGGCTATATGGATTTCGGTGACACCACCCGCCCGTATAAGGCAGGAGATTTCACCTTTGTAATGAGAAACTTTCCTCATACTACATATTCTACTGCCGGCGATAAGAGCTTATGGTCATATATATTTGTAGACCTTGAAGGATTTTTTAAGAATCAGGCACAGATAAATTCAATTGTACAATTGATTAGTTCCGCAAATTATTATATTATGAATAAAGAAGAATCTCCAAAGCTGTATAACTATATTACAGCCATTATAGATGAGATGACTACTAAGAATTCCGGATACATGACCTGCGTAAGCGGTCTTATGACAGCCGTTGTTACCGAGTTATCAAGATTATCCGAAAAACATACCAATAAGCAGGAGCCTATCAACAACAGTAACATGCTGACAATACATCCTGCGCTTAACTACATATATGATAATTACATGCAGCAGTTCCCAATTGAACACCTTGCTGATTTGTGCCACCTTAGTGTTACACATTTCCGCCGCATATTTAATTCAATTATGGGAACCAGTCCGCTTGAATATATTAATAACACAAGAATTGACCATGCCTGCGTGCTTCTGCAAAGAACCGATACCTCCATCCTTGAAATTTCAGAGATGGTAGGCTTCCATTCCGTATCTAGTTTCAACCGTGCCTTCTATAAGGTAATGGAGACTTCACCAAGAGAATGGCGCAAGAAACACAATCAAGGCGAGACCGTCACCAAGAAACAATCCGTGCTGGAATATCACGGTTGGTTATAAATTAATATTTCATAAATCCAAATATGGGGGATACCATTATGAATGACACCACATCATCAGACATTTTTATTATGAAGAAATTATATCAGGCAGCCTATAACTTTGGCAGCTCGCCTGACGAAGAAAGCGATTCAATCCAGGTATATCCTGACGACATCTTCTCCTTCGAGAAGGGCTACGGTTTCCTTACAGAGGAAGCAAGAAATTCAGATCCTCTTCTTAATATAGAAGAGATTAATTCCGGCTTTTCACCTCAGTACTGGTATGCCGATGCGAAGCTTATCAGACCGGAGGCCGATAAAAACGGCGTATATCTTGCAAACGGAATTGTAGATGGTGGTTATATTCCTCTTACCTTTAAGGCAAGAGTCCCACGTCAGGGCAACTATAAGGTAACTATTGTTATTGCCGCAGGTGAGGAACCAATTAAAGGCTTAACTATTTTTTCAGGCAGAAGACGTTTGGAATCCCTTAAAGGCGACTACTGCCCTAATGAGGTACGTGCATATGTATTTGATGTCAATGTATGCGACATTATTCCTCGTGGACATGAAGAGGTGTTTGAGGACAAGACAATCGACATTACTTTAATAGGAAGTCGTCCAGTATTTACCTCCCTTACTATAGAGGAGTCCGAGACTCCTACTGTATTTATAGCAGGAGATTCAACTGTAACAGACCAGCCTTGCTGCTATCCATATTATCCCGAGAGCAGCTACTGCGGATGGGGCCAGTTCTTTACCTATTATGTATCCAACTGGGCTGCAGTATCTAACCACTCCCATTCAGGTCTTACTACTGAATCCTTCCGTTCCGAAGGACATTATGACATTATAAAAAAATATATTAAGCCGGGGGATTTCTGCTTATTCCAGTTCGGACATAACGACCAGAAGCTGCCACATCTGGCTGCTGATACAGGCTACTCAGATAATCTGGCCCGCTATATTGATGAGATAAGAGAATTAGGGGCATTCCCTGTAATTGTTACACCTATTGCCAGAAATACATGGAAGGGCAGCGACGGCAGCTACAACGACCTGCTCGCAGACCATGCAAATGCCTGCATCAAGGTTGCCGCTGACAAGAATGTTCCTCTTATAGACCTGCATCAGGTAAGTATGGACTTTATTAAAAAGGTAGGTCTTACAGATGCTACACGCTATTTCTTCCCTAAGGATTACACCCACACTAATGACTATGGTGCATATCTTATGGCAGGCTTTGTAGCCAAGGAGATTAAACGACTTCATGAAATCTGTCCAATACCTATCCGCTCATCGCTTTGTGGTAAGGTATACGACTATGTTATGGAAGAAAAACGTCCTGTTACCATGGAAGAGCTTATGGCATCAGATGATTTTATTCCACCAATGAAAATTGCCGCTGCCACACCGCCGGAGCACCTTAAGAACATCCCTGTTCCAAAGCCGGCACCAATGTGCGTGGTTAAGTATACAGACCTTGATAATAACGAAAACAAGAATTTAATTATTTCGCTTGCAGAGCGAGGTATGTTCCATATAACTGAGGGTGAATTCAAGCCCGAGGAACCAATAAGCCGTATTGATGCCATTAATATGGTAACAAAGGCAGCCAATTTTGTACCTGTTAATGTTTACAACGACATGTTCACTGACGTAATCGGTCACGAATGGTATGCAGGTGTAGTGGAATGTGCTTATGCTAATGATATTTTGGATGGCACGCTTCTTGAGGGGAAGACCTTCAAACCGGACAAAGCAGTAACCGCCGAGGAAATGGCTTCCTTCTGTGTTAATGCCTACAAGAGCAAAATCATTAACAACAGCATTTTACCATATACCGCCAACCTTAACGCAGCTGACTGGTTTAAGAAATATGCTGACACAGCTGCCCATTTAGGCTATGTGAATCCAGACTTTGATGGAAGCAAGCCTGTAACCCGTGAAAATGCAGCTAAATATATTAATACATTAATCAGTAATCTATAATATATTTTTACAAAAAATCTTAAAGGGACTTTGTCGCCAGCGGTGATAAAGCCCCTTTAATACTTTTTACAGAATATATACGGTCAATCATCAAACAGCATTGACATACTAGTACTTTTGTTATATAGTATATATATCAAATATACCATTTGGTATCAGGAATTTATTTTATCTTATACTATACAGCAAAGGAGATATTACTATGGCAAAACAGAATGGAGCACAGACAGTTGACACAATTACCGGAAGACATATCGTTCACTCTGCAGGAGTGGGTAAGACTAATATCGATGAGCTTAAGTGGCTTACAGATACCGTATTAACCAGCGCAGCATCATGGAAAACATCAGGCTGGGCATATATTGCAGATTGTTCTAAGATGAACCCTGTATCACCTGCCGAGGGTGGCGAGCTTGTTATTATGACTAAGAAGTTCGTAGATGCAGGTTGTAAGGCATTTGCTTTTGTTGACGGTAATTCACTTATGCTTAAGATACAGGCACAGAAGAATACACAGCGTTCAGAGACCGGGGTTTTGGAAGGTCATTTTGCAACACTCGAAGATGCTTTGGACTGGTTAAAAGATGAGGTTAATATCTAATTTATAAGTTAACAAGGAGGATGTCTTTGACATCCTCTTTTTTTACCTGTAACTTTTTTAATATTTTTTCTCAAAAAGCTATTGACATTTTATCAAAATGTGTTATTATAATATCAGTAATCATTACTGTTATCGATTACAAAACGGAGGATAATATGGCAGAGCTAAGATACAGCAGACAGCGTGAAGCAATTATGAGTTTTTTGATGAGTCGTAAGGATCACCCTACTGCTGATACTGTTTATCAGAATGTAAGAGAAGAGTTTCCGAATATAAGCCTGGGTACTGTCTATCGCAATCTCACACTGTTATCGGACCTGGGAGAAATACAGAGACTTCATCTTAATGATGGTACAGACCATTTCGATGCTGACACATCTGAACACTATCATTTTGTGTGTAGTCATTGTAAAGAGGTCATTGACTTGGAGGTTAAGAATCTGGACATTATTAAAACCTTAGCCCAGAAGTCATTTAATGGGACTATTGACGGACACGTCACTTATTTCTACGGCACCTGTACTATTTGCTCTGAAAATGTGAATAATAATTAACAAAATATAACAAATACAAGAAAAGGAGAATTAATTATGTCAAAGTATGTATGTGAAATCTGTGGTTATGTTCATGAGGGAGATTCAGCTCCTGAAAAATGTCCAATCTGTAATGCACCTGCTTCTAAGTTCACAGAACAGTCAGGCGAGAAGGTATGGGCAGCTGAGCATGTTGTAGGTGTTGCCCAGGGCGTAAGTGAGGATATTATTAAGGATTTAAGAGCCAATTTCAATGGCGAGTGTACAGAAGTTGGTATGTACCTTGCAATGGCACGCGTTGCTCACAGAGAGGGCTATCCTGAAATCGGTCTTTATTATGAGAAGGCTGGTTGGGAAGAGGCTGAGCACGCAGCTAAGTTTGCAGAGTTACTTGGCGAGGTAGTTACTAACAGTACTAAGAAGAATCTTGAGTTAAGAGTAGATGCTGAGAACGGTGCAACAGCTGGTAAGGCTGACCTTGCAAAGAGAGCTAAGGAGGCTAATCTTGATGCTATTCATGATACAGTTCATGAAATGGCTAGGGACGAGGCTAGACACGGAAAGGCGTTTGAGGGATTACTCAAGAGATACTTCGCATAATTCTCCAACCGCATAAAACAATAATTTGCTGAGGGTAAACTGTAAAGGGTTTACCCTCTTATTTCTGACTATTCGTTCGTAATAGTTTAATTTTCTATTTATATATATACAAAACGACATAAAGACTATCTATTCCCCTCTATCCTTTTTCCTAATTTTGTGTTAATATTATACTACACGGATAGGAGGTATTAGCTTTGGGTATTGGGTTATCAGAAATTGAAGAAGGCACATATATTTCATTACATATAAGCAATGACGACGGCACTCTTGATATGGGCGCAACCCTGCTTAAACATGTCCGGGATAAGGTTGCCATTATCGACCTTGAATACGAGGGTGCTGAACGCCTTAATTTTGAAAACGTTCAGATAGATATGGAATATGCACCGGAAGACGGCATCCCTTTGGTATGGCATAATGCCAAGATACATAATTTCAAGGGTAATTATATACTTCAGGTCTTTTCCGAGGGCTTTAAGCATAATCGCCGTAACTCTTTCCGTATTTCGGTAGCCAAGACTGCCATTATGAGAATGCCCGGCAAAGGCGTACCTTTCGTTATGGTTAAGGACGTGAGCGTTTCCGGCTTTTCCCTTTCCGACAGAAAGAGAGAGCTCAATCTGGTTGTAGGTGACAAGCTGTCAGTTTCCTTTGAGGATTTAGGCTATCAGCTTGATTTAGAAGGACGTGTAGTCAGAATTGAAGAGCGCGAGGACATGGTGGTGTATGGATTAGTAATCTGCAATCTGTGCAAGAACCTTACGCCATATATTAATTTAAAACAGCTTCGCAACAGAAGCAAGAATAAGGATAAAGATTGATTTAAGGGCTTTTATAAGCCCTTTTTTATTGCATCTTTTTTCCATTATTTTAATTAAGTGAATTCCAGAATTTATATGCTCTTGTATTAGTGGTATCAATTCTCCACCTTGGCTGCATTTCCCTGTCCTTGTACATTCTGCGGGCGTTATGCACAAAATCACCCATTAACAATATCATTAATGACACCGCTGTTAGGCGAAGCTTATCATAATCCCATGCCTCAAACTTATTTATAAGCGGAACAAAACAATTATCCATAAATGCAGTTACCATCAATGCAAAGCCCATGCTCGTAGGAATGGTAGTATATCTTGTAATGCGCATAGGAAGCCTTGAATAATCCCACCAGTAAAAGCCACAGGTATATTCCACCAGCTTTCCAAGGAGAATTTCGCCAATACATATACATACCACTACCAGCAGAAAATACAAAAGCTTACTTACATACTTTCTTCTGATGTTAAGCTTATTCCCCAACAGCACTACTTCTCCCGGTGTCCCTAAAAGCACGAGAATAGCCACCATTGCCAACCCGTATCCAATTAAAAACGGCAGACACATATTTCTGTTATCCATAAAGCCCTTTGTTATCGCCAGCCACACATTCTCCACAACAAACCCCAAAAATGACACTACCACCATCACCATACACAACGCCAGAATCTGAATCATTTTCATATTCTTCACTCTCCCTTCTAAAAAACTAACAATTCAAATATTCTCTTATGTTATTACTCATCAACCTGATATTACTGCTAATCCTTTCAATATCCTCTGCACTGTAACCCTTTAATGCTATTTTAAAAAAGTTTTCCTGTGCCACCTTTCCCTCTTGAAGCAAAGCATTGGCTGCTTCACACAGCTTAAGGTGAATAGTCCTTCTGTTATTCCCCTTGTAGGTTCTTATAATATAATCCCTTTCCTCAAGATGCTTAATAGACATTGACACCTGCGACTTGGCAATATTAAGCGCTCTTACCAGCTCTGTAGCCGTATCCAAATCAGCCGCCTGTCCAAGCAGCATCACAATATCAAACTCTGCTGCTGTAACACGGTACTTCTCACATACCGGTGCTATATTTTTCCAATAACATTCCTTTAATAATGACATAAAATCAATGAGCCCTCTCATCTTCTTTACCCGCCTTTTTATTCTTGATAGATTTTACATTAACTGTTCAAAATAGAACAGTTCATTTTCGAACATTATATACCAACCTTTGTATAAAAGCAATATATTTGTGAAAACTATCACTTGACACATTCTATTTTATGATGTAGTATTGTTTTATACTTGATGTAGTTTTTAATACTACTTGTTG
>JAZQLB010000157.1:0-4054 GCA_045542475.1 Lachnospiraceae bacterium
TGGCTACGATCCGACTTGCATCATTTGTTCGTAATGCACAGTGTATAAAAGATATAAAGAAAATTTTAGCTGAGCATAATTCTGATATTGCGGTTATTGCAAAGATTGAGAATGCGGAAGGTCTTGACAATATTGATGAGATTATTGAGGCAAGTGATGGTATCATGGTAGCCAGAGGTGATTTGGGTGTTGAGGTACATCCTGCTGAGGTTCCATATATCCAGAAGCTTATTATTAAGAAGTGTAATACAGCATCTAAGCCGGTTATCACAGCTACACAGATGCTTGATTCCATGATTAGAAATCCAAGACCTACAAGAGCGGAGGTTGCGGATGTTGCCAATGCCATATATGATGGAACTGACGTAATTATGCTTTCAGGTGAGACTGCCATGGGTAAGTATCCTGTGGAGACCTTACAGATGATGGTTGAGATTGCAGAGTCAACAGAGAAGCGTATTAATTATGCAAAGAGATTTTTAGAGAACAGAAGCGATAATTGTAATGATGTTGCTTTATCTGTAGCATATGCTTCTGTGACAACTGCATTACAGCTTCATGCAAAGGCTATTTTAATACCAACGATTTCCGGCTCAACAGCTAAGCTTGTATCAAAGCTTAAGCCTGCTAATGACGTTATTGCGCTGTCACCGGATGATAAAACACTTAGAAAGATGCAGATATACTGGGGAGTTACTCCTGTTAAGTCAGTTACAAAGAATTCAATCGACGTAATTATTGATTATTCTATAGAGAAAGCAAAAGAGAAGAATTTTGTACAGACAGATGATATTGTGGTTCTTACAGGCGGAGTACCTACAACAATGATACCTCATTCAAGTACAACCATGATGCAGGTTATTCATGTAAAATAAACATTAAAGGATAAATTAATGAAAAAAGCTTTAATAATAGGTGCAGGTGGTTTTGTAGGCGGATATCTTGCAGAATGCCTGACGGATGAATTTAATATGGAAGTATATGCTACCAAGCTTCCGGGAACAGAGAGCATGGAGGATTTGTCCATGCTTAATGGCAGGGTATATGATCTTGATATACTTAATAAATCAGATATAGTAGATTTACTGTATAATATTCGACCGGATTATATTTTTCATCTGGCAGCCCAGAGCTCAGTCAGCTATGCGTGGAAAAATCCGACACTTACAGTTGATGTTAATATCAAAGGTAGTGTTAATATGATGGATGCCATTCGTGAATTATATTATAAGCCACGAGTAATAATTGTTGGTTCGGGTGAGGAATATGGTCATATTAAGGCGGGAGATACGCCTATATCAGAGGAAACCAAGCTTAGACCGGGAAATATATATGCAGCCACCAAGGTATGCCAGAATATGATTGGAAGTATATATTCAAAGGCGTATGATATGGAACTGATGATGGTAAGGGCGTTTAATCATTTCGGACCGGGGCAGCTTCCTATGTTTGTTGTATCAGATTTCTGTAAGCAGGTGGCAGAGATTGAAAAGGGCTTACATGAGCCGGTAATTCACGTGGGTAATCTTGCTGCAAAGAGAGATTTTACTGATGTCAGGGATGTTGTACGTGCATATGGACTGCTGGCTCTTAAGGGCAGAGCCGGTGAGACGTATAATGTAGGAAGCGGACACGCAATAGAGATAAGAGAGTTGCTTAATAATATTATCAGCCTGTCTGATGCGGATATCAGAGTTGAGGTTGACCCTAATAAAATTCGACCTGTGGACATACCTATAATAGAGGCTGATATTACAAAGATTAATGAAGAAACAGGCTGGAGACCACAAATACCGGTTATGAGAACTATAGAGGAGACTCTTAATTACTGGAGACAGAATGTGGGAGGAGAGAAAAATAATGAGTGATTCAATATTATTTGATGTTAATGATGTAACAAGTTCAAAAAGATATCTTCATACACCTAGTGAGTTTGCCAGAAAGAATCTGATATATGTTCAGGAGGTTGGTACACTTAAAAGCTTGAAGCCGCATGCTTCAAGAAGAAGTGAGCTGGAATCATACTTGTTCTTTATTGTAACTGATGGCTGTGGACAGGTAACAACCGGAGGTAAGACTTATGATTTAAAGGCAGGAGATTGTGCATTTATTGACTGTCGTATTCTGTATGAACACAGATCCAATGAGAAAAATCCATGGGAGCTTATGTGGGTTCATATGAATGGTGGTGCTATGCCGGAATTCTATAATCTGTTTTTAGATAAGAATGATAAAGCACCTGTATTTAAGGCGGTTAATATTAAGAAATATACAGAATATATCGAAAAAATGATGGCTTGTCAGGATGATAAGGATGTAACCAGTGAGTTTATAAGTAATAGTATGCTTACAGAGCTTGTTACACAGATTATGGTGGAGATTATTAACGAGGGTAATAAAAATCTCAATCCGGACATTCTTAACAGTATACGTGAGGTTGTTAATTCCAGATACAAGGAGGACAATCTTTTAGAAAGTATATGTAATGAATATGATATTGAGGAGATAGCCATTAATAATCAGTTCAAGGAGAAATTCGGAATTGATTTATGTGATTATATTCTTAACAGGCGATTTGCATGTGCCAAGGAGCTGCTTCGTTTCTCAGTAAAATCAGTTAAGGAGATTATTGTGGAATCAGGTATTGTTAATGCGGATTTATTCAGACATCTCTTTATTGAAAATGAGGGAATGACAGCAGAAGAATACAGAATGAAGTGGGCACAGTGGAACAGAGGATAAAAAAAGCTTGCAAAAGATAAGGCTTTGTGATATAGTATATAAGAAATATGATACTGTAGACATACAAGAGTGGGTGCGAACCCACTCTTTAGTTTTGTATCTGGAAAATACAGGATGCTGAATGAGCAGGCAGCAGCATTACTGAAACAAATGCCTGCGGGAATGGAGCATATAAATGGCAAAAAGAGAAAGCTATGAAGCAAAGTCAGAGGCTTTAATTATGCCGATTATTACTGCCAATAATTTTGAGCTTGTGGATGTGGAATATGTTAAGGAAGGCTCTAACTGGTATCTTAGGGCATACATCGATAAGCCGGGTGGTATTACGGTAGAGGATTGTGAGCTTGTAAGCAGGGCGTTTAGCGATTTGCTTGACAAGGAGGATTTCATTGATGATGCGTATATCTTAGAGGTAAGCTCGCCGGGACTTGGAAGACCTCTTAAGAAGGATAAGGATTTCGCAAGAAGCATCGGACAAGAGGTTGAGATTAGATTATACAAGGCAGTTAATAAGAAGAAAGAGGATATCGGTCTTCTTAAGGCTTATGATAAGGATACAGTAACTATTGAGCATGAGGAAGGTGATGAGGTGACTTATGAGAGAAGCGCCATCGCACTTATCAGACTTGCTTTTGATTTTTAATAAAAATACAGCTAATAATCTTATTAAGCAGAAATGGAGGATATAATGAACAAGGAATTAATCGAGGCTTTGGACGCACTTGAGAAGGAGAAGGAGATTAGTAAGGAGACACTCTTAGAGGCAATAGAGAATTCTCTTCTTACAGCATGCAAGAACCATTTTGGTAAGGCAGATAACTTTAAGGTATCAATTAACAGAGAGACAGGTGATTTTAAGGTAATCGCTGAGAAGACTGTTGTTGAGAATGTAGAGGATGATATTACACAGATTAGCCTTGCGGAAGCTAAGATGATTAATGCCAAGTATGATATTGATGATGTGGTTAATCAGGAGATTAAGTCTAAGGAGCTTGGACGTATTGCTATTCAGGTTGCTAAGAATGTAATCTTACAGAAGATTCGTGAAGAAGAGAGAAATGTTCTTTATAACCAGTATTTCAGCAAGGAAAAGGACGTTGTAACAGGTGTTGTGCAGCGTTATGTTGGAAGAAATGTAATTGTTAACCTTGGTAAGGTTGATGCTACACTTAACGAGAGTGAAATGGTTAAGGGTGAGGTGTACAGACCTAATGACAGAATTAAGGTATATGTTCTTGAGGTTAAGAACGGTAACAAGGGTCCTAAGATTCTTGTTTCAAGAACACATCCTGAGCTTGTTAAGAGATTATTC
>JAZQLB010000158.1:0-8245 GCA_045542475.1 Lachnospiraceae bacterium
AATGAAGAAGATTTCGATTTCGGCGAGGCTGGTGAAGAAGGTTTTTACATCTTCTAAATATGTGTCGTTTGTTTTGTATGCCCACCAAACGGTGGGCTCTTCTTTTTTTAGGTCTCCGAAATGGAGAACTTTCCTATAAAGTAAAAAAACGCCAATCCGTCAATAACCGATGTGGCGTTTTTTTCTAATATTATTGTAACCTAAACATGTTTATTGCTATTGCATTATTTGTACCTAAATCTTTAAATAATACATTATGAGAATACAATCACAGTCACCGAATGAGGAGCAAAGCAATACTCCAGTGCATTTTCATTAACCGCTATACTCTCACTCTCCGGCTTAACTCTCTCCGGCGTTTCAAAGGAATTAACTGCCGTAAGCTCATGTCCCTTAAGCACAGCAACCTCAGCCTTAGTCTTTACCTCACCATCAAGCACAATCTTAGTAAGCTTCTCATCTCCCGTAAGATTAACCACCTTAAGAATAGTCTTCCCGGTATTAGAATCCGTACTTGCGGTAATATACAGCTCCTCAAGCTCCGGCAGTCTGTCCACAGTATCATTCCACAGCACACCATTAATATAGGTCTTAATATGTCTTCCCGATACCTCCAGCCTTAAAGCATATCCTATATCCTCAACATGGAATATTCTATGAGAAATAGTTGCGCCTCTTCCGGCTACGATTGATGAGATATTACAATCCCAGTTATCCCAGCCGCCAAACTCCCAGAGAATCGAGCTCTTCTCAGTCTTTCCAAAGAATATCTTAAGACCCTTTCTTCCACTACTTCTCTTGAAGTTAAATTCAAGCGTATAATTCTCGCTATCAATATCTGCAATAATATTCTCAAGATTATCTGTTCCAACCTGAATATCATCCACAGTGATAACCTTCTTAGCAACATTATCCATAACCTTGATATTCCAGATTTTACCCTCTATGTCGTTACCTGCAATAGCGATTTTTCCTGCGATATTATCATTGTCCACAAGCTTAATAACCTCATCAAGGTTCTCAGTCTCGAAACGAACTGCATCTGTACCCTGATTTTGCATAAACATCTTCTGAACATGATAATTAGGTGTCTTCATAATCTGGTGGTTATTAAACATAAGCATATCCGGCTGCCAATTTACATAGTCCACATTACAAAGCATTGGTGCGTAGCATGCAAGAGCTACTGCCTTAGAACGCTCAAGATGTGTCATGTATGCTGCCTCAACAATGGCATTATAATATGTATTGCCCCATGAAGCATACTCGCCTAAAAATACCTTTGGACCGTTCTCATCATAATCCTCATAATGGTGCATATTTGCGAGAAACCATTCAGGTGATGAATAGTAATGCTCGTCAATTAAGTCTGAACCATATTTTTTTGCTGATGTCCAGCCTGCATCATAGCCCTCACCCACAGCAAATGGTCCTGCTGAATTAATAATCTTAATATCAGGATATTTTTCTCTTATGGCTTCGTGGAAATATGGATATCTCTCAAAGAAGCCCTCACCGATTTCTTCGTTACCAATTCCAAGGTATTCCATGTTAAATGGAGCTTCATGTCCTAGTTCACATCTAATCTTGCCCCACTTAGTTGAGGTATCACCATTGGCAAACTCAATTAAATCAAGTGCCTCCTGAACCCATTCACCAATATTCTCAATAGCTACACCCTCACCTTTATGAGGATTAAAGCCGCCCGGAAGTACAGGAAGCGGTTTAGCACCTATATCCTCACAGAACAAGAAATACTCATAATAACCAAGACCCAGTGTCTGATTATATCTCCAGTTATTTCTCCATGTAGGGCGCTCCTCCACCTTGCCGATAGTTCTACTCCAACGGTACATTGAATTACGGTCATGGGCATTTAAACTGCCATCGTGTGTAAGGCATCCTCCCGGAAAACGCATGAACTTAGGCTTCATCTCCTTAAGAGCCTCTGCGATATCCTTTCTTAAACCATTCTTTCTGCCACAGAAAGTATCCTGTGGAAAGAGTGATACCATATCAAGGTCACACTCACCTGCATCAGTGAATCGAAGCATAAGTCTGCCCTCATAGGTAGTATCAGCCGTCTCCAATACAAGCTCATACCTGCTCCAAGCTGCTACTGTTGCTGTTGCACCTGCCACACCTTCTACTGTTATTGTGTCTTTTGCATATACTTTTCCTTTTTCATCCTCAATAGCTACAATAATCTCTGTTGCCTTGTCTGCTCTTGCAAATACTGAGAAATCATATCTTTTCCCAGCCTCCACATATATGCCTGTATTATATCCAAGATTTTTAATATAAGAATTATCCGAAGCCTTCACACGAAGATAATGTGTATTCTCTGCATTAAGAGGCTTATCAGTTCTAACCTCCCACACAAGATTATCTGATTTCTCCCATGCGGTGAAATTATTGTACTCCGGCTTGTCTATCTCGCAGTACTCAAAAGAACGGTTCTGTACCAGCTCCGCGTACAAGCCGCCATCTGCCGCATGATTAATATCCTCAAAAAACAGACCATAAAGGTCTCCTAATTTCTTATAGCTCTCATTCTGAAATACCTTAATTGTTTTCATCCTATGCCTCCGTAACATTTTTTATAGTTATTGCATTTCCCTCTGCCGCCTCCACTGTAACCTGTGACTGCTTTAAACCCTCAATATTATAAGCCGTCATGCCATACTTACCCTTTGCCTTAACATTAATAAGGGAAATATTTTTAAGATAGTTCTCGGGCAGACCTGCCAGATATATGGCATTACCTGCGATAGTTTCAAGCTCAATATTTTTAAAGGTAATACTGCTTATAGTTGCAGTACCGGCATTAATCTCCCCCGGCTTATCCAAATCAAACTCATCATGACTGTAAAACTGGTCCACATACAAAGCTCCCCTAAACCACTTGCAATCCTGATGCTCAAGGCTCATGTTAGTATGCCTTATATTCTCATAGGTAATATTCTCGATTACACCACCTCTGCCCCTCGGAGCTTTTACACTGCCAAAGCTGTAGGTATTCTCAAAAACGCAATCCTTAACCAATATGTTTCGCACGTTTCCTGACATCTCACTGCCTACTGCCACGCCAAAGCCATATCTGAATATGCAGTCCTTAATAGTCACATTCTCTGTCGGAATGCCAACGCTTCGTCCCTCCTCATCCCTGCCGGACTTAATGGCAATACAATCATCCTGACTTTCAATCAGGCAATTCTTAACCGTTACATTTCTACAGGAATCCGGGTCAAAGCCATCCCCGTTATGCACATCATATAATGAACCATCCGCCGCAAACTTGGTTCTGATATGTACATTTTCAAGCAAAATATTATTGCAGTAAATTGTATGCAGGCACCATGCAGGTGAATGGCATATTGTAACACCCTTAATGGTTACGTTATCCACATTGCGAAGCACCACTGCTCTTCCGCGAATACCAAGTCCTGCATCCATCTCAAGCCTCCTAAGCAATGTTCCGTTGGCATCAATGGTTCCTGCACCATCTATGGTTATATTTTTTAGCCTTTCATAACGCCTGTCCTTGGGAGAAATATACCCCTTCTCCAAATTATAATCCCTGATATCCACTGTATTAATCAGGCTGGCATGGCATAACTGCTCCCTGCCCTCAAAACGATATTTATACAAAGGATAATCCTTAATATCACCACTGCCAAGAAGTACAGCTCCCTCCTCCAGATATAGGGTCATATCCCCTTTTAAAAACACAGCTCCGCTTACAAAAACACCCCTTGGAATATATACCATACCACCCGGAACACAAGCATCTATTGCCGCCTGTATTGCCCTTGTATTTATGGCACTTCCATCTGCTACAGCCCCAAATGCCGTAATATCATATCCGTTCATAGCCCTCTCCATAAGATTATGTATAATGTAAAATCTAAGGAAACTATATCATATTTTCAAAACCAATACTATCTGATTTTGGCAAAAAACATAGCAAAAGCACCCCTTAATGCTACAGCTCCAAAATACGGTTGCTTGCCCTTGTGCCGAACCTGCCATCATGCTCCACAAACATAATTGTAGGCTGACATTCAAGTATTGCTTTTTCCAACTGCTCCCTGAAATACACATCCATATAATTAAGGGGCTCATCAAGGAAAAGCACATCCCCTTCCTCTGACAAGGCTCTTGCAATATCAATTTTCTTAAGCTCACCGCTGCTATAGGTTTCTAGCGGACGCTCAAGAAAATTCTCCGGCAAATCAAATATCCCGCAAAGGAAAAGCAATTGTTCTAATTGTTCCTTTTGCTTGGGCAATTGATATTTTTCTGTAATATAGCCCTCCTTCCAGAGCGGTTCCTGTGTTGCCATAGCTATTTTTATTCCCTCTGCCCATTTAATACTGTTCTCTTTATCCCACAGTTCTTCCTGTAAGGTGGTATTTGCTCCTGTACCTGCATTTTCATTTAATTCCCCTGATAAAAGCTTAAGCAATGTACTTTTACCTGCCCCGTTACAGCCCTTAATCCAGATTCTGTCCCCCCTGTATATCTTAAGGTTAAAATCCTTTATTACGGGCTCGCCTTTTGGATATGCAAAATTAAGCCCTGTGGCTTCTATAAGAAGTCCATCTTTCCCACAAGCCTTCTGGCTTATCCTAAGTGCCTTAGCTTCCTCATAATTTAGAAGCAGCTGCTTCTTTGTCTCAATATTATCAAGCACCTGCTCCTCCGAACGCTTTGCCTGCCTCATATATGCCTGACACCCATTGGTTCTGGCGTGGCACGCAAACTCATACTTTTGGGTATTGGCAACTCCTGCCCAGTCCCTTGACCGCTCTGACCTTCGCTCCAACTGTTTAATCTCCCGCTCTAGTCTATCCCTGGTTCCAAACTCGTAAGCTTCAATCATATCCATATTATTTCGCCAGGTAGTATAATTACCCTTTTCCACCTTAATGTCCGCCTTATTAATGGACATTATATGACTTGTCACCTTATCAAGAAAATCCCTGTCATGTGACACTACTATAAAACCACTCTTTCGGCTAAGATACTGTGCCATCAGCGCCTTTCCTGATATATCCAGATGATTGGTCGGCTCATCTAACAAAACAAAGCTGTTTTTTCTAAGAAACAGGGCAATAATCATCATTTTTGTACGCTCACCGCCGGAAAGTGTAGCGTATTCCCTGTACGCCAGCTTTTCATCAAGCCCCATATCCGCCATTTCCTTTAATATTCTGCCCTCCATTTCATAACCGCCAAGTTCCATGTAGCGCTGTTGTATTTTACTGTACTCATCATATCTTTTCTCATCCGCCTGACTGATTATCTGCTCCATGACATCCTCCATGGTTTTAAGCCCGCCAATGTTTTCCTTTATGATATCCATTGTAATACTGTATCTGATATCCGGCTCATAAGGAAAATATTCCATGCTTACTGACATACTTATATTGCCGCCTGTAGGCTCTAATTCACCCGAAAGCAGCTTTAGAAAGGTTGACTTTCCCCTTCCGTTTCTGCCAATAAGCCCAAGTCTCCACTGCGTATCCAATACCAGATTAACCTTATCAAATATAGGATTAAAATAATCCGTATAATAAAAACTCATATTATTAATTGCTATTTTCGACATATGTACCTCCTGAATCAAAAAACGGATGCAGGAAAATTACTTCCCGCATCCGCAGATTCACATAGTAATATGCCAATGACCGCCAACATATTATCTTATGGGGCACAAATAAGCATACCAAAATATTCTTAATGATACGAAAGAAGCTCCTGTATTATTTTCCTGCTGATTACCTGCTGCATAATCCATATTTGCATAAAATCACGCAAATCTTCTGTATGAAAGCCCTTAATAAAAGACTTCCACCATTAATACTGCTCTTTTTTATAGCAGATTTGATTATGCTATTACCAAATAATTAACAGAAAATAATCATGTTCAACCTTCTTTCATATATTTTTCTTGAGTTTATCACTTATCGTTGCTGCCTGCAAGACCTTTTATCCAATCATTGCCATAATCTCAGCCTTAGACTTAACTCCTACAGATGTATTAACAGTCTTGCCATCCTTAACCACTACAAGAGTTGGAATCGACATTACGCTATACTTCTCGGCAAGCTCCGGTTCCTCGTCCACATTAATCTTACAGATTTTTGCACTTGTCACCTCATTAGCAAGTGCTTCAATAGTCGGTAAAAGCATCTGACATGGTCCACACCAGCTTGCCCAGAAATCGAGAAGTACGGGCTTGTCTGAATTAAGAACCTCTGCTTCAAAATTGTCCTTTGTTATGTGTAATGCTGACATTTTGTATCCTCCTTATTATTGTTTTAGATAATGCTTCACGGGGGATTTCGTTCCGGAAATATAGGGTGCTTGTGCGGACATGCTCTCGCGCCTTTCGCTACGTAGCAGTACATAAGGTGTCAGAAAACGGCACCTTATGTACTGACGAGCTCAAAGTGTCCGCACAACCCCCCTATATTTCCGGCTACGAAATCCTTGTGAAAGGTATCTATATAATAAAATTACTTATAATATGAGTATACACTAAATATTAAAAATTATCCATATTAACCTTTATACAATTCTACTTAACTACTGCTTTCGTCGCCAGCCAGTCAGCCCATTCTCTGTAGTATCGCCCCTGGGTGTGGGCGCCATCGTTGGTTATGTCGGCTCTAAGATAGCCATTTTCGTCATCGAAGAGGATATTTACATCAAGGAAAAATATTTCTTTATTATCTGCCAAGGTTTCAATAAAAGCGTTAAAGCTGTTAAGATTCTCGTTATTGTATATTTCATCAGCCTTTGAGCGAGCCTCGGATATGTGAAGGTTGGCAAGGACATATATTACTGCCTGTGGCTGAGCCTGTCTGATTTTATCAAGCAAGGCTATATATCCTTCCTGAAATTCCTCCGCAGGATATCCTAATTCATTGATTCCCAGCATTATATAGATTTTTCCATATGTATAGTTATTAATCAACCCGTCAATTCCTGAAACTACTCCTTTATCTCCCATATCAACCTTTTCGTAATTGGCTCTGAAAACACTCATTCCAGAGGTTGCAAAGAATTCAGCCCCTCCAATTCCTCCGTATTCATATAGTCCTACGGTTCTTGAATCTCCGATAAAAAGTGCATCATCAAAATATCCCTCCGGAGCCTGCACAAACTCTATTGTTGCTTCTGTGCTCTCTTCAATTACTTCTTCTTTTTCCGGAAGATTCCCCAGCACACCTTCTGTTTTATCTGCCTCGTTTACAGCCTCCCCTTCGGTAACAGGCTCCAATTCCTCTTGCTGCTTGTTATCGTCAGCTTCAACGCCCTCTGTTTCCTTTATAGTGGTTTGTTCTTCAGTCTGTGTCTCTGATTTGCAGGTCAAATCAGCCACAGTTGATATTGTTACACTCGGCTCCTGGGCACTCCCCTTATTAATGCCCAACCCCTTTCCGGTCTGAATATACCTGACATCAACAATTAAAAAAATAATTGTCAGCACAATTACCAGAACCAGCCTTATTATATCCCAAATTCCTTTTTTCTTATGTTTTTCTTTCCCCATATATGCACATCCTTTTGCTAAAATCTAAAGTATAAAAACGGATCGTTCAATCCCATATACAGACAGTAGAATACCCCCGCCAAAATAACGGCAAGCAGCGGCCACACAAGCCATGTCCGTCTGATTTTCTTATATATTGCTCCCGGTATCGGAGTGGCAAACAGCACACCTGCCACAAGCAATACTCCGTATATTTTCCAATATTTCAGAAAATCTCCCTTATAGACATATTCACCACCTATGCCCACCAGACGTCCAAAATACACTCCCAGCTCGCCCAAATCAGAAACAGCAAATATCAGCCACGATAAAGGAATAAGAAGCAGCATGTAAGCATGTCCTGCCACCTTGTATCTGTTAAGCCATTTTCCAAGACCTGCTTTTTCAATGACAAGTATTAAGAACAAAAGCAGTCCCCAGATAATAAAATTCCAATCCGCCCCATGCCATACACCTGTAAGGAGCCATACAACTAAAAGATTAAAATATGTCCTGCCGCTTCCTTTCCTGTTACCGCCCAGCGGAATAAAGTCGGAGGCCAAGCGGTCTTAGGAAGACAAGGGTTAAGGGCAACTCCTTGGCTCACAGAACGACATGGCTACGATCCGACTTAGGAGCCATACAACTAAAAGATTAAAATATGTCCTGCCGCTTCCTTTCCTGTTACCGCCCAGCGGAATA
>JAZQLB010000159.1:0-3802 GCA_045542475.1 Lachnospiraceae bacterium
GACATATCGTGTTGATTTTAAGGAAAAGAGTTTGTGTCGAAAGAATTTCAAAAGAATATCATATCAATGATTTTACTTGTCAAAAATTCTGAATTATGTATAATAAAAGTAACAGAACCCACCACGCCTCTGATTTTATTATGCGCAACCCGGTGGGACTTTTTTATATATAATAAGGTGATTTTATGTATAAATATCCTAAACAAATATTATCAATTACTCAGCAGCTACAATCTTATATTGATGCAGGGATGGAAATTACCTCTGCTGATGAAGTGGAGAAGGCATTAAAAACGATAGGATATTATCGTTTACGAGGATATTCTTTTCAGTCATATGATAATACGACAAAAAAGTATGTTCAAGGAACAAAATTTGAGAATATAGTAAAGCTATATTACTTTGATCAAGAACTGTCTAGTATGATTTTTTCAATGATTTCCAAAATAGAGGTAGCATTAAGAGTACGCCTTGTGGACGCGTTGCTAGTGTATGGAGATGCTTTGATATTGCAGGATTCTTCCGCTTTCAAAGACAAAAAAATGTACTGGCAGAATGCTTCTACGATAGCTTCAGAGATAGCACGTTTCAATGATGTGTTTATAAAACACAATTTTATGAAACATGAAGGAGAAGTTCCAGTATGGGCAGCTGTTGAGGTTCTTTCGTTTGGTACACTATCAAAGGTTATTAAGAATTTGAAAATGGGGACAGGAAGTGCATATGCTACATTAGCAGAACATTATAAATATAAAAGTCTTAAAGGAAATTTGGTAAAGCCATCTTTGAAAATGCTTACTTCATGGGTACAGGCTGTTGCCATATTACGAAATATGTGTGCACACAATTCACGTATATACAATAGAACGATACATACAACACCGGAAATCTTGGATGCAGATAAAGTTATTCCTGCACCGATTCATAATGGTTTATATCAGGTGTTACTGGCAATGAAGTATATTAGATCCACAGATGTGGAGTGGACGGCGTTTATTAATGAACTGGAGAAATTGTTTCAAGCATATAGTGATGTGATTAATATATCATCCATGAATTTACCGACAGATTGGAAAATACATTTAAGTGTATAAAAGAAAGATTATGGCATATAATGTAAATGCAGACCTAGTCAAGCATATATTGCTCAAATCGATTAGGCTTTTGGCGAAATGTTACGAAAAGCATTTCGCCTTTTTAATTTTTGGTTAAAGAAGACAAGCTGGTTATCACACCAGCTTCTTCAATTTCCATTTCCCCGAATAATACCTCACAACCGGAATAACACACCCACATCCCCATGAAATAGGCGTAGCAATCCATATTCCGGTAGGTCCCAGTTTAAATCCAATAGACAATAGATAAGCAAACACAATCCTTCCCGCCAGCTCGGTAAGTCCTGCCACCATGCAGGTATTAACATCCCCGGCACCACGGATTACATTTTGATAGCTTTGCATAATTCCGGCAATAACATAGGCAATACCAATGATTGACAGATAGGTAGAGCCTATATTTGTAGCCTCTGCTGAGGTATCACTGTCAAGGAAAACAGACATAAGCTCATAGCGGAATACAAGGACAAGAATTGCAATGGAAATACTTGCAAGCATCATCATTACAAGAGTTTTACGAAGTCCTTCGTGTATTCTTTTAAAATTATTCTGACCCATATTCTGTCCGGTAAATACAGAAAGAGCAGTGCCTATAGAGACAATTACCTGAATGGCAATACTATCGATACGATTGGCGGCAACATAGGCAGCCATAACTGACGAACCATAAGAATTTACCAGTCTTTGGACACTCATTCCGCCTAAGGATATCATGCAGGACTGAAATGCTGATGGAAATCCGGTTTTTATAATAAGTATAATAGCTTTTTTGTTCGGAAGCCAGTTAATTGATGTCAAGCCAATGTCTTTTCTCTTTATAATTAAGTATGCAACACAGATAAGTGCTGATAAAAGCTGTGAAAGAATCGTTGCATACGCCGCTCCGGCTACTCCCATATTAAATTCTACAATAAATACAATATCAAGCACTACATTAAGCAAGGAGCCTGCAATAAGAGCGATAAGCGGAGTTCTTGAATCGCCAGTGCTTCTAAGAATGGAAGAAGCACCATTATATACCACACTTCCGATAACGAAGGTGTATATGATTGTAAGATATTCCGTAGAATAATCAATTACATTATCAGGTACGCTAAGAAGCATCAGGAAAAATCTTGAGCAGCAAAGTCCGAGTATGGATACTATAGCAGTCATAATTCCCGCAGTCCATACAAGTGCTACAACAGCTTCTTTAAGCTTTTGGGTGTCCTTGGAGCCGACACACTGGGCAATAACCAGACCGGCACCATTACACAAGCCTACGACAAGCGCCAGGAGAAAAAAGGTTAGGGTTCCGGTGCTTCCTACACCGGCAAGAGCATCTTCACCTAAATATCTGCCTACTATAATTGTATCTACAACATTATATATCTGTTGAAAAATATTTCCTATCAGCATAGGAATGGCAAAGCCTAAAATAAGTCGGGTAGGATTTCCTTTTGTCATGTCCTTCATATGTACGCTCCTTTCGGATATCGGTTCTCGTTTTATATGATTATATAGCTTCTGTTATTTTCTACAATACAAAATAAAGACTATAAATTTATACAATAGCGACTTTTATAAAAGGGTGTTATAATAGAAAGAGATATTTTGTATAAGGAGTAACAAGGAGCGTGAAAGGATATGTCAGAAAACAGGGTATTTAATAGTTGGAATATAGCCTTGCCTGTAATCTCAACTACGGATATTGCAGTATTTAGAACGCCATATGTACATTTCAGAAGACGTTACCATGAATATATTTTTTATTATATTTTGGAGGGCGAGCTGTTTTTGAGAGAGGGTGAGGTTAATTATCATTTAAAGGAAAACGACTTCATTATTCTTGAACCATCATTGGAGCATTCGGGCTGGAAGGCATCAGAGTGCAGCTTTTGCTATGTTCATTTTGTTTGGGAGCAGTTAGATACAGAATGGCAGCCCTTGTCTGAGAATGGGACATTGGATAATGTGGAATCAGAGACAGGTGATAGGACGAAGGGAAGTTTGTTAATTCCTAAATATTATCATGTTGAGGGAATAAGGAATGTTCTAAGATGCAGGGAAATTATTGAAAAGCTTGTCAGATGTCATCACAGCAGAGAGGTGTTTTCTGATTTGCGAACTGCGAATTTGTTTTATGAGCTGTTACTGGTTGGCGGAACTGATTATGCCCAGAGGCTTTATAAGGAGCAGGCTCCATTTAAGGGGAAGGCAAAGGAAATAATACCGGAGATTATGGAATATCTGAATCAGTCATATTCATCAGAGATATCGGGAGATATAATTGAGGAGAGATTTCATTATAATTTTGATTATCTTAACAGACAGTTTAAGAAATGGACAGGAGAGCCTATATTTGCATATCTTAACAGAGTAAGGATGGAACGAGCAAAGCAGTTGTTGCAGACAGGATTTTATACCGTTGAAGAGATTGCCATGCAGACAGGCTTTCAGAATGTTTATTATTTTGAGCGTGTATTTAAGAAATTCTATGGTATAACGCCAGGCAAAATGAAGCGTGGAAAGTAGTAGAGGATAAATGGAATAGCTGATAAAAAATGAGCCCTTGCACCCAGAATGCAAGGGCTCGCACAATTATCTAATTAACAGCAGATGTTTAATAATTCGCAAAGAGTAGCAAATAACTCGGAACAGCTATTTAAGATAAAAAACATAGTTTCGTCCTCCTTATTTTTATTTGT